>JAEEZH010000034.1 GCA_016288495.1 Lachnospiraceae bacterium | reverse complement strand
CCTTGTCGATATTCGCGGGCTTTCCCCATTTTTCCCCGGCCTTATCCCACACCGAATAGAACACATCGGTATGGTTTCCGGTGATGTCTCCGCCATCATCGGCAGTGAATGCCAGGATCACCGTATCCTTTGTCTGGGCGATCACCTGGGAGGGATTGTTATACATATTCTTAAGCAGAGCAACCCTGTTTTCCGAAAGCTTTCCTTCGCCAAAGTCAAGTCCGTCCGCATCGGCTTCAGCAGTATCTGCTTCCTTATACCAGTCTTTTGCCACATCCTCGCCGGTCCTTATGACGCAGTATTCGCCGGTCTCTGTAACTCCGGAAAATTCATCCTTATCATCCTCGCCGGTCTTTCCACGATTCATCTGCTTTTCTTTTTTATCATCATAATCTCCGAACTGACCTATGGGCAGCTCGCCCCTTATGAAGCACTTTTTATAGTCAATGAACAAAAAGGTCACATAACCTCCCGCTTCTCCGCTGAGGGCAAACTTTCCCGCGGCTCCTTCCTTATCGAGCAGCAGATTCGCACTCAGCTGTCCCGAGCCGTATACGCCAATGGACGCCACATATGCAAGTCCAATGCCGGCCCGAAGCTCTATGTTGGGGAATATGAATTCAAACTCGCCGGAAACTCCCCAGTCTCCTCCGCGATCCTCCACCGTAAGCGCAAAGGATCCCGAGGCCAGGACCTTCAGCCTTATGGTCACGGGGATGAACACTATCGCTGTCTGCCACTGTCCATCATATAAAAGCTCGAAACTTATGCAGATCCTGGCCGTGGTGGGTTCAGACAATCCATCCTCATCATACAGTCCCGTGATATAGCCCATCAGGTTGACGGCCGGCTCAGGCTCCCCGCCCACATAGAAGGGCTTGGATATATTATTGTCCCTGGCCTTGCCCAGAGCCTCCATAGCTTTGCCTATGTTCTTTTCCAGATCCTCAAGGTCTCCCTCAAAGTACTTCTTTAGCCCGTTTTCCTTAATATTATCCTTAACCGTGAGAATGTCGTAGCCTATTCCGATCTCATAGGTCCCTTCTTCCTCGTCAAAGTACGCGGAAGCATTGAAACCTCCGAAGTCAAATTCGAGATTCCTGCTGAAGAGTGGCAGGCCATCGGGCATCTTTACGGTCTGCTTATCTCTGGCGAATTTAACATCATCCTTTGAGAAGGATTTTTTGTAATGTGCGTACAGAGTCGTGACGTTGTCGGAAACCGTGGAGCCCAGGACGTATTTTCTGCCCTTGACCTTCTTATCATACCAGCCGACGAATTCCTTGCCCTCCATTACGGCGTCCTCTAGCTGTGAATCGCTTATCTTTCCGTTGGTGACAAATACCTGGCTGTTCTTCGTCGTGCCTCCGTTGGCGTCGAGCTTTATTCTGCGGATCTTCTTTGACTGGTATACGCTGCTTGTTCCGTCGGTGGATAAAAATCCGGCGTAATCCCAGACATCCTCTGAGAGATCAAGGCGCACCATGATCCTGACGCCGCGTCTTTCGGGGGCTCCGGTGGGAACCATGCGTCTCCAGAATTTTTTCATCGCCCTCGCATCAACCTCTTCTTTCTTTCCCTCTGCGGTCACGGCAAGGTTTTTTCCATCTGAAAGCCCCTTGATCCAGTAGGCTGAAGAAAGAGCCCGGTCTTTTTCCGTATCGAAACCATAGTCCTTATTGTTCACGATCTCCCATGTAGGAATGGTGATCTTATCTTCCGTCTCATCCACGTTTTCAAGAGCCAGGCGTTCCTTTGGACTGAATATCCGGTTTTGAAGACTTTTGTTCAGCGTATCGCGAAGTTCGCTGTCCTTATAGTCATAGCAGGTCTTTTTGCCCCTTACATCAAAAGCAATGGTGTAAATTACGGAATCGCTCATAAGAAGTGCAGAGCCGTCCTTCACCTCCAGGACTCTCCATTTTATGAGGTTCGACGGGTTCTCTTCCTGCTTCTTCCGGCCATAGACATTGGCGCCGAACCAGACGCAGTCCCAGGTTGTCCTGCCCTCTTCAATCCTTGGATTCTTAAGGGTTACGGGCTCGGCATCATCGCTTTCTACCTGCTCTTCGGCAGGGGTCTGCTTATCTTCCTGAGTGTTTACGGCGCCATAGGTCCCGTATATCTCGGTATCCTCGGCGATGCCTTTCTCTCCCTCTTCCTTAAATCCGTACTCTTCATTGATCCGGTCGATCAGGATATCGGTCATATCCTGTCCGCTGAGGTCAAAGCTCTGTCCGTCGGAGTGCTCGAGCATTTCCATGTACTGACGTCTGGCCTCCTCATACAGGCCGTCGTCTGCGGGGATCTCCTTTCCGTCTGAACCGATAACGGTCAGCGAGGCATTTTCCGTGTCCGGGGTCACTTCCGCCTGCGTCTCGCCGGAAACCGCTTCTTCCGGCGCGGCGCACAGTGCAGATACAGGTATTGTTCCGGCTACCATCGCAGCCGACAGGATGCCGCATATAATCCTTTTAAATCTTTTCATGATCTCTCCTCACTTTTTATCAACAAAAGCACCGGTTACCCCGATGCTTTTGTTCTGCGTTTAATGTATTTAAGCTTTATTTAGTTGTTGATGAGCTTGTCATCCTCATTGTTCCAGGAGTACAGCTTCCTGATTTCCTCTCCAACCTTCTCTGAGGGATGCTCGCTTGCAAGCTTTCTCATTGCATTGAAGTGAACCTGACGTCCCGCAGGGCTCATGTCAAGCAGGAACTGCTTTGCGAAGGATCCGTCCTGGATGTCCTTAAGGATCTGCTT
>JAEEZH010000033.1 GCA_016288495.1 Lachnospiraceae bacterium | reverse complement strand
CATCTGTTGCACAACCCTGAAAAAACCCGTCACAACAGAAAATCCCTATAGCTACACAAAGTAATAGTATAAGAAAGAACACCTCACCTGTCAAGAATTTTATTTGACAGAAACTCTTCCATCTCCTCAAGAGTTCCTATCTCATTCACACGCCGTCTGATGGCGGCACTGCCATGATAACCCGCGGTATACCAGGCGATATGCTTTCGCATCTCACGGATGGCGGTATACTCGCCCTTATGATCCACCTCCATCAACACATGACGTCGGATCACGGATACCAGCTCGGATATAGGAGGCTTCCCCTCATAACTCCCTTTTTCAAAATGATCGATCAGATCCTTAAAGATAAAAGGATTACCCCTGGCTCCCCGCCCCACAGCCACCGCATCACAGCCCGTGAGCTTCATCATTTTCTCCGCATCCTCAGGCTTAAAGATATCCCCGTTACCGATCACCGGTATATTCACTGCAGCCTTGACCGCAGCTATGATATCCCAGTCAGCCTCACCCTCATAATACTGTTCCCTGGTACGCCCGTGGACGGTCACGGCCGAAGCCCCGGATTCCTGCGCGATCCGGGCTATTTCCACAGCATTTATATGTTCAGGATCAAAGCCCTTTCTGATCTTTACGGTCACCGGTTTATCTATGGCTTTGACCACCGCTTCAATGATACGCCCGGCAAGCAGAGGATCCTTCATCAGTGCACTGCCCTCACCGTTATTCACCACCTTGGGCACGGGACAGCCCATATTTATATCAAGGATCGCAAAGGGACGCTCCTCGATCTTCTTTGCTATCTCGGCAAGGATTTCCGGTTCTTTGCCGAATAACTGCAGGGATACAGGTCCTTCATCGGGATGGATCTCCATCAGTTTGTCGGAATTCTTATTCTTATAAAGCACCGCCTTGGCACTCACCATTTCCATACAACAAAGAGCCGCACCCATCTCTGAACATATCAGACGGTACGGCATATCGCACACCCCCGCCATGGGGGCGAGGATGAACGGATTCTTTAATTCAACATTTCCGATCCTGGTCATAAATGATCACTCTGCTGTCCTGAAGGGGAGGATAAAAACATCACCTTATAATATTTTTCCAACTGTTCCAGCAGTTCCCTTCGTTTCTTCTGGATCTCACCCACCATCACATCCGCATCGATCTCATCATACAGATAGTCATTCTCATCTGCTGCAGTCTCTATCAAAAGTGTGCCGTCCTCGCCGTATACAAAACGGATAACTCCGCCCACGTCCTCGGTAAAAAGAACACAGAGTACGTGAAGCTCCTTTTGTATATCCTCCGGAATGTTGGCAAAACGCGGATTAAAATAGTATTTCTGTTCGTATGAATTTGCAGCGCACAGCGTGCGGTCGTCGTTATTTTTCATAATATGCTTAATTCCTTTTTATAAAGATTCTTCCTGTTGCTTCGCTCAGAATGACAAATAGTATAAAGCATGGCAAATAAAATGGCGACTTACCTCTCATACATACCCGTACACGCCCCTCACGGAAACTTCACCGGCATAGATATTTCTGACTGAGCCGTCCGAAAGCTCCACCAGCAGCTCACCCCGGTCATTGATCCCCAGGGATACGCCCTCAAGATCACCCTTCGGGTCCAGGATCCTGACCTTTTTTCCCCGGCTCACCAGAAGGGAATCGTATTCATCCCTTATAAATCCCAGATCCCTTCTGTTCAAAAAAGTCTCATACAGAGTCTCAAAATGATCCATTATCAAAGCCGCGAGCTCACACAGATCAAAGCTCCTGCCTGTCATGAGCATCAGGGATGTCGCCTTATCAAAAAGCTCACCGTCAAACGCCGGAGTATTTACATTCACGCCTACTCCCACTATCACATATTCGATCCCACCATCCCTGACCGACATCTCGGTAAGGATCCCGCAGATCTTTTTCCCATCTACGATCACGTCGTTGGGCCATTTGATCAGACATTTTTGGCCCGTCACTTCACTGCATGCCCTGCTGACAGCCAGAGCCATGAGCAGCGTCAGCATGGACGCCTCATCAACCATAAGCTTCGGGCGCAAAAAAACGCTCATGGCTATATTTACGCCGGGTGGCGTCTCCCAGCCACGTCCCCGTCTGCCTTTACCCGCAGTCTGATCGGACGTGACCGCCACAGCACCATCCGGCAGACCTTCATCAGCCATAAAACGCCGTTTCAGTTCTTCATTTGTGGAATCCACCTGAGACAGACAAAAAAGCCTGCTGCCAATACGCTTTGTATGCAGCAGACTTTTCATCGACCGTTCATTAAAAATACCGGTTTCCATAGTCACCCTACGTCATCCATTGTGACGCCCAGAGTAGCGGCCATCACAGCCTTTATGGTATGCATACGGTTCTCCGCCTCATCAAATACGGGATCCGCATACTTTTGGAACACTTCGTCCGTGACCTCCATATCCTCGAAGCCGAACTTATCGCCCATCTCTTTTCCGATCTCGGTCTTTTTGTCATGAAAAGCGGGAAGACAGTGCATAAAAATGGCATTGTCGGCAGCGCCGTTCATGATGTCCATAGTCACCTTATAAGGCGTCAGATCATTTATCCTCTCAGTCCACACCTCATCGGGCTCACCCATGGAAACCCAGACATCCGTATATACTATATGGGCTCCCTTTGTGCCCTCTTTTGCATCCTCAGTAAGAGTGATGGAACCGCCGCTCTCCTTTGCCCACTCCTCACACTGCTTTACCAGCGCAGCATTGGGGAAATACTTCTTCGGAGCACAGGCCACAAAATGAAGGCCCAGCTTGGCGCACACGATCATAAGGGAATTCCCCATGTTATAACGGGCGTCTCCCATATACGCAAGCTTGAGTCCCTTCAGCCCGCCAAAATATTCTCTGGCCGTGAGCATGTCCGCCAGCATCTGCGTGGGATGATATTCATTCGTCAGACCGTTCCATACGGGAACTCCCGCGTTTGCCGCCAGCTCTTCCACGATCTCCTGGCCGAACCCCCTGTACTCAATACCGTCAAACATCCGGCCCAGCACATTTGCAGTATCCGCTATGCTCTCCTTTTTTCCTATCTGAGACCCCTTCGGATCCAGATATGTGGTGCCCATCCCCAGATCGTGAGCCGCCACCTCAAAGGAACAGCGGGTCCTGGTACTGGTCTTTTCAAAAATGAGAGCCACGTTTTTCCCTGCCAGAAGAGAAGTCAGGTTCTTCCCTGCTTTTTTGGCCTTCTTGAGCGCCGCGGCCAGATCGAGGAAATAGATTATCTCCTCAGCCGTAAAATCCTTTAATGTCAAAAAATGTCTGCCCTTTAAATCCATTATTTCAGTACCTCTTTAACTGATGTGGCCAGACCTGCGATACCCTGGATCTCCGAAGGTATAATGATCTTTGTAGCCTGACCGTCAGCTGCTTTTTCAAATGCTTCCAGGCTCTTGAGTTTGAGAACAGACTCATCAGCGCCTGCCTCTTTTATCATCTTGATACCGTCTGCAGTCGCCTGCTGTACTCTCAGGATAGCCTCTGCCTTACCTTCTGCCTCCCTGATCATACGCTCCTTCTGAGCCTCTGCATGAAGGATGGCTGCCTCTTTTTCTGCCTGTGCATCAAGGATAGCCGATTCCTTTTTACCCTCTGCCACCAGAATGGTGGATTTCTTCTCACCCTCTGCGCGAAGGATGGCCTCACGTCTCTCACGCTCTGCCTTCATCTGCTTCTCCATGGCTTCCTGAATGGGAGCGGGGGGAATGATGTTCTTAAGCTCCACTCTGTTTATCCTGATACCCCAGGGATCGGTAGCCGTATCCAGCTGGGCTCTCATCTGTGAGTTGATGGTCTCTCTGGAAGTGAGGGTCTGATCCAGCTCCATATCACCTATGATATTTCTCAAAGTGGTAGCGGTCAGATTCTCGATAGCCATCAGCGGATTCTCCACACCATAAGTATAAAGCTTGGGATCGATGATCTGGAAAAATACTATGGTATCTATCCGCATGGTAACGTTATCCTTTGTGATAACGGGCTGGGGAGCAAAGTCCACAACCTGCTCCTTAAGAGACACACGCCTTGCCACCCTGTCGATAACGGGAATGATAAAATTGATCCCCGCATTCAGTGTAGCCACATACATCCCGAAGCGCTCTATGACATAAGCATGAGCCTGAGGCACGATCTTTACACATGCAAGCACGATAAAGATGATCACCATCAACAGAAACAAAACTAATCCGGGCATAATCTACCTCCTTAAAAAAAACATAAACAAAGCCGCGCTGACCGCTGCGTTAAGGGATGAAACCTCTCCCTCCATCGGTATGCGAAGCCTGATATCCGATGCTTCCAAAATCTCCTCGTCCAGGCCGTTACCCTCATTACCTATAAGGATGCCGGCATATCCTTCCGGCCTTTTGGCCTCAAAAAAATCAGTACCCTTCAGATCTCCCGCCACAAAACAAAAGCCCTTGTCCTTCATCTTTGACATAAGCAGCCCAAGATCCCCGGTTACCAGAAAAGGAACCCTGTACACAGAACCCATGGTGGATCGTATCACCTTTGGATTAAAAATATCCGCACAGCCCTCATCCATGATCACGGCACTCATGCCCGCTGCCTCTGCAGTCCTGATCATGGTGCCCAGGTTACCGGGATCCTGGATCCTGTTCAGTACCAGACAGTCTCCCGCGGGGATATCATCTATGAATCTGTCCTCATCATATTCGGGTATATGTACCGTCACCAGCACTCCCTGCGGATTATTGGTATCGGAAAGACGCCTGAATATGCCGTCTTCCACCACCTCATAAGGGTGAGCCTTAACCTTCGTTTCGTAAAGCTCCCGGTTCCTGACTGTAAAGCTTTCCGACACATATATCCTGTCGATCAGCTTATCGGGAGTCTCCTCAAACATCCTGACACCCTCTGCCACAAAGAGGCCCTGTTTTTTCCTGGCCGAAGTCCGGTCCAGAAGCTGACGTATATTTTTGAGCTGTTTATTCTCTATGCTGGTTATCATATGACAAACTACATGGATGCAGCTTTATCTGCGCATGCCTTTTCCGCCTCTATGACAGCTGCCCTGAAGCCCATTCCCTCCAGAACTCTCACAGCCTCTATGGTAGTCCCTGCGGGGGAGCAGACCTGATCCTTCAAAAGGTCCGGATGCTCTCCGGTCTCCAGCACCATTTTTGCGGATCCCAGGACCGCCTGTGCCGCCAGCCTGATGGCTGTGGCCTTGGGAATGCCCGCCAGCACGCCTCCGTCTGCCATGGCATCTATCATCATATAAACATATGCGGGAGAGCTGCCGCAGATGGAAATAAATCCGGCCATCTGATTTTCACTCATCTCGACGCTGCTGCCAAAACTTCCCAGTATCTCAGTCACTATAGCCTTGTCATATGTATCAACAGCCGCGTTAGTGCAATATGCCGTGATGCCCTCCCCCACCATGGCAGGCGTATTGGGATTTGCACGGATTATCTTGGTCCCTGCGGGGAAAAGCTTTCCCATCCACTCAAGGCTCTTGCCCGGTGCTATGGAAACCGCGATCTTGTCCTGGTCAAAACATCCTGCGGTCTCCTTTATCACGGTCTCATATACCTGAGGCTTTACCGCATAGATCACCACATCCGATGCAGTCACCACTTCACTGTTGGTCTTGCAGCCCGTGACTTTGAAATCACTTACCGCCTTGTCCACCGACTCTATGGAACGCGCACTCACGAATATATCCCCGGGTGCTGTCACCTTTCCTTTTATGATACCGTTTATCATGGCTCTCGCCATATTGCCGCAGCCTATGAATCCTATTTTCATGATCGCCCTCCTCTTAAAGAAAAACCAAAGCCTATTTTACCACAATCCTCATCCTCTGTTCAAGTGTACCGGATAACGGAAAAAAGAGACTCTCTCACTGATCGATCCCCATCACATTGTCGGTTATGGTATAAAACTCCGACAGATCTATGTCTGCCTCATCCTCACAGGAATCGGACATGATCATCTTTATAAGCTGCTCCTTATCCTCATCGCAGATAAACAAAACCCTCGCCTTCGTATCCCTTCCGTAAAGATAACCGAATTCCCTGTCCAAAATACCCTTAAGCTCCACATCGTAGGTCTTGTGCCCCTGTATGCTGCCTGTTTTCACTTCGCCGACCGGCTCCGCATTCTCCAGAAAACCGGCTCCGAAAAGTCTGGCCGCCCCGGGCATGAACTCCCCCAAAGTGCCAAAATCATCATACTTTTCACAGGAAAAAGCGATGCTCTTAACTTCTTTTTTATCGGGATCCGCGCTGATGACCATGGCATACTGATCCGAATACTTTTCACGCGGATATTCGCAATAATACTTGGGAAATTCAAAGACCATATCCGATATCCTTATTTCCAGGCATCCGTTTTTGTTTACGGTAAATTTTTTATCATATGGTCTCAGTGCCTTTTTTTCATAGGTCTCATCTGTCTTATCCAGCCGGACAAAATCTTCATCATCCCAGTTTTTGCTCTGAGAACAAAATCTGAGGGATGAAAGATCATCGTCCTTCACCACGGCACTGATATCACAATGCAGCTTTGATAAACTGACCGTGAGCACTCCGTCTTCATATTTCCAGGGACACAGGATCTCACTGTACTCGTTGGCGTCGCAGTAATACACCGCACTGCCGTCACGCTTTATGGTCAGCGCGCTGCCGCTGCTTCCCTTATATGAAGTACATATCTCATCCAACAATTCGGAAGAAAGGGAAGGGGTATTTATCTCATTTTCATGTGCGGGGAAATAACCACCTTCAGGGTGGGTGTTTCCTGCAAACTTTTGTGATAATATGAAAAAAGAGATGACAAAGATGATGATCGCAATAATTGCTGCAGCCGACGCAAACAATACAGCTTTTCCGATGCCGTTTGACTGCTTTTTGGGAATATTATCCTTTTGAACAGTATTCAACGCCTGCATCAGGTGGGGAATATCGGGATAACGGTCTTCCTTATCCACGGCACAGCACTTTTGGATCACATTTTTAAGATCACCTTCATATTCCGTCGAAAGCGCCGCGTCACC
Organism: Lachnospiraceae bacterium; assembly: GCA_016288495.1. Lineage (GTDB taxonomy): Bacteria > Bacillota > Clostridia > Lachnospirales > Lachnospiraceae > UBA1753. Next base: position 25,268 of record JAEEZH010000033.1, on the reverse strand, counting down.
TGTGAGCATGGCCTTCATCAGCATACCGGTGCCGTATATGTCCGTGTAGGGCCCCGAGGTACCGAAACCATACTGTTCCGGCGCCGCGTATCCACCGGTTCCGATAAGTCTGGTATCACGCGAAGCCTCACCATGATCAAAACGGCCTGCATTCATATCCAGCAGGATCAGCCTGCCATCATCGGTGAGCATTACATTTGAGGGTTTTATATCTCTGTGGATGATGGGTATTTTTTTTGAATGAAGCTGTTTTAGGATCTCACACAGAGCCAGGATATGACCGATGGTCTCCTTTTCATCAAAAAGATGGCCCTTTTCGATCATTTCCTCTATGGTCCTCCCGGAAATATATTCCTCGATCACCGTCAAAGTACCGGCCGCCCTGTCCTCACTGATCGAGACTATACGCGGCAGGCCGTTGACAGGAGCATCGTAAAGAGACGAATAAATGTCAGCATCATACACCGTCAGAACCTTTTTTACATAGATCCTGCCGTCATCAGCATCCCTTACCACATAGACATGATGCTCTTCATTTAACGGATACAGTTCTTCAAAATACATTTTCCATCCCTTGATCAGGCTTTGGAGGTAACTAACATGAGTGTATCAAACGAACACAAAAACCACAAGTTGAAAACAGACGAGCTGGAGAAACTGCTGGAGCAGACGCATCCCGGCGACATGGACAAATACATCGCCGACATGGAAGACGAGCTCCTGGACCGGGAAAGGGAATTCACCAGATATTTCAATGAAAAATTGAAGGAAAAGCATCTTAAGAAAAGAGATGTGTTCCTGTGGGCGGATATAGGCAGCGGCTACGGTTCAAAACTGGTGACCATGGAAAAAGTGACCCGCCGCCGCGACGTGATCCTGCGGCTTTTATACGCCGCTCATTTTACACTGGACGAAGTTCAGCACGCCCTCAGGCTTTACCCCATGCCCCTTTTATATGCAAGGAATGCACGGGACGCCCTGATCATGAGCTGCATCCACAACCGCCCCGGCGACGTGATCGAGATCAACGAACTCCTCCTCAAAAATAACTTTGAACCCCTGTGCTCCTGCGGGACGCTGGATTAATCATTACCCTGCCATACACATAAGGAGGCGATCATGATAGATATTATCAAAACCTTTCTGACATCATATATCAAATGGAGCTTTCTGTTTTCGATTTATAAAAAAATGACAAAATAAGGAAGCGCCGGATCAGATCATACACCGATCAGTAATTCCGGCCTGCAGTCAAGTGCTCTGGCCAACGACAGCACATACACGGCATTGGCTTTGTCAAGCGGCTTATCGCCCTGCTCATAATGCTGGAGCGTCTTTAACGGGATTCTTGTAAGCGCTGCCAGTTCGCTTTGACTGTATCCCTTCATCTCTCTGTATTTTTTCAGATAAGTCGTGAGTCTTTGTTCACGTCTGATCTCATTGATCCTTTCCACGAAATGCATTATATCCATCTCATGATATTTATCATACATACACCTCATAGACAGGATAGGTATTTCCTCATTTAACAGCTTAAGAGAACAGGAAGTATACCACTGATAAAAGGCAATTGCCCATCCGAGCCAATACTCGGGGCTCTTACCATCATAATACACCCGCTCCAAATATTCCTGAGATCTTCTGCACTGCGAAATGACCATAAGCGCTATTTCCACTCCCGACTTCCCGGAAACGATGAATGGATCACCCCTTTCGAAACGCGTACATATATCATTTTTGACAAACATATCATAATATTCGGATAATTCAAGTCCCAGAGTATACACCGCATAATCAAGACTGTTTGCCAGGCATCTTCTGGCATCCGACAGGTATAACTCATTGTAAGCGCGGATCATCAGGCCTCACCTCCTCGTCCAGGATCCGGATCATATACAGATCTCCTTTGACGTATGACTCTTTATTCATCCTATGATATTCATGTCTCGCCAGATCGTCTCTTTTCTTTTTCCGTTCATACCATTCACTCGCAGATACATACTCTTCCCCTAAAAAAGAAAGCGCCTGAAATGCTTTTTTACTTCGGATAAATACCTGCTCACCCAACTCACCCAACCTCATAGCCCTGACAAGCCGGGATACCGAGATGACACCATTAACAAAATCCTGCGCATAAGAAAAATAACTGTCATCCGCCCTATAACCCTTTATCACATCCACACCACCAAGATCCGGCATAAAATATCTGTTAAGATAAAAATATGCCTCTCTGGATAGTGGAGTATCCAATTCAAATCTTCGATTATTAAGCAAAATAGTAATCCAATGCAATACGCAGTAATCCGACGAATTCAGATTCAACACATTCATCGAAGCCAGATCTATCTCATAACAATTAACGTAACCATCCCTGTTAAGATCAACAGCCCATTCACTTGCAAGCGCCTTATCTTCCGTACAGTAAAAGCCCTGGCCATAATCATTGTCTTTCCTGCCCGCACCGAATCCGGGTGATTTTATAACAAATTCCGAGCCATGATAAAGCGTCATCAGCCATCCCTCCTAACTTCAAGATAATTATACCACTACAGGGGGATAATGTAAATATTCCTTCAGATGCCTCACCCGACAGATGGGGCAGAACACTGATGCAGCGCAGAGAAAGATTTGATGCTGCAGAAGAGAATCGAACGGTTCATACGCTTATGGAAAGCCATTATATCCTGGGAGTTCATCCAACTGGCGCAAAGAAGCCTCCCGTCTGCTCATCAATAAAACGGAGCAGGATCAAATGAAAGCGGCATTTGAAGAAACGGAAAGGGCACTAAACTGATTTTATTTCTCACCGTCACTCGCATCCTCTCGGCACGAAGGTTTCAAAAAATCGCCTGCACCATAACTAAACACGTCCGCTTCCGAATTCCTGATAAACAAGTTCTTTACTGAGACAAAAGCTAATATATTTCCAATCATCGGAATAATTTTTATTATCTAATATTTTAATACGCAACTTGAAGTATCTTAGCATTTATTCTTGTCATAACCTCAAGGTAGTATTTTGAATCCGCATCAGACATTTTATCTGTATCATATTTTTCTGCTTTTTCAGCAAAATCTTGATATCGACTTAACATATCTAAATAGTCTGACATCATATCTAAAGATGAACCTCCCGATTTATACTTCTGCATAAATTCCACATATTCATCCATAAAAGCTTCATAACTATCCAAAAATGCTTTTAGTTCCGGATCCACTCCATTTGGATCAATTTCTTTAATATCATCTTCATCTTTATTTTCTTCATCAATATCATCTTTTATGTCTGCTTGATCCGATATACGCTTTACCTCATATATCATTTTTCTGAAATCTGTTAACTTGTTCACATCATCGCAAACGAAGATAATGGTTAACGCACAGTTTTCCTTATAATTATTCATTATTACAACTGCCCCAGAATAATTTTCCTTACCTATTTCCACATAATAATACGGTATCTTGCTTTTTGAGTGAAGCAGTTCAAATGAATCACTCGAAATAATGTCACGTTCATCTTCTGATAACGTATTTAAATAGGATTCTATCCCATTTTTACCATATTGAACAAACATTTCATCCGTAACATCCTTATCCCATTTTTCCGAATCAATTGTAATACCTACATTGTCATTCTTATACTCATAACTCGCTCCACCATTACTAATCTTCCCCTCACTCACATAACCAGGAACCTGTAATAATATACCTCCTACTTTAATCTCTCTGCTTTCTTTTTTTTCAGTAATAGCATTTGTTTTATCATTTGGGGCTGCTCCTATCTCATCCTCAAACTTATATCGGTTCGGGTCAAAGCTGTTATATTGTGTTAAAAATTCTGCCTCCGAAAAATCCTTCGGTGGTCCAGTCTTATAAAATTTTTCTTCATTCCATCCAGTCGTCTGTGATTTAAAATCTAAAACTCCGTTAAACTCCTTATCATTATAATCAGCATAAATACAATATCCATATTCCGGAATGCCGATTGTAATCCGATCATTTAAATATCCGCTATTTAAATCATTGTATTTTTCTGTTACACCCATATATGTATAATAGAAAATACATTTCCCATTCCCAAAAATACACAAACCACTTCCATCATCACCCAGATAAAAACCTACAAGCTCATCAGGCATTTCATCTCCAGATGCATCAGAAACCATTTTATTAATTTTTTCACTTTTTTTCGAAGGGTCATTTTTATTCATACTCCCAATAGCGACAAGTATTACTGAACATGCACCCAAACCAAATGCACAGATCAGCACAATCACCAATACAATTATAGCTACCTTTGCCCCACCGGACGACTTTTTCTTTGGAGCAGAGTTTCTTTCTCCCGTATGACGCTGGTGATTATTCTTCTGCATATTCCGAGCATTCTCTATATAAGTATTTCCACTAAATGCATTATTCTCAGCTTGTCTTTTATCATAATGATAAGAATCACTATGAGCTCCTCTTTGCCCCGGCTGACTGTCAAAAGCCCTAATATCAACCTCACTATCACAATACAAACATCTTTCAACCCTATCAGATATTTCTTTTCCGCATACCGGACATTTTATCATCCCCATAACCATACCTCCATCAAAACACTAAATAATCACATGTGCTTACATTCGCTTTATTATTTCTTTAACCGCGGCACCTGCCGCTTTTTTAGCAGTTTTCTTTGCAGCTCTATTCAATGATTTATTTGCCAACAATGCCCCTCCTACAGCAAGCGCACCTGCCGTAACAGCTTTTGTCATGGCATCATCATCGTCATAATCATCATGCATATTTTTCATTTGCTCAATCTGTTTTTTCTGCAAGCGTATCTGCTCTTCCTGAAGATCAATTTGCTTTTGAGCCATAGCTTTTTGTTCACGACGATGAAGCTCATCTTCATATAAATTCATTGCCTGTTGCAGTGTAGTTGCGCGATTTGTTTCCATAACCCCACAGAAAAAAGTCATTGCATCTCTGTTTCTATACTGCACAGGTAAAATACTTACATCATATTTTTCCAAGATTTCTCTGTAATACTGTATTTCTTTTTCATTTGATTCAATTTGTGAAATAAGCTTTGGAATACTAGCAGCCAATCTTTCCTGTTCAGATTTCTGAGAATAATAAACACATGCAAACACTATCAGTCCAATTATTATGCCAACAGGAATAGAAAAAATAATCAAAACGAAAAATAATAAAATCATAACAACAACAGCGGTTATACCGCCTGCAATGCTCGCAGTTGTGTATGGTGCCTCCCTCAATGTTTTCTCACGTTTTATCGATTCCTGAAGCTTCTTTTTTATTCGATCATTATTCTTACATAAGTTTTCCAATTCACTAACAGGTTCAATCAACATCCGAATGGTTTTAATCAATTCCGGATCAGCAACACATTCCTGTCCATATACTTGTCCATCATCAATTATGTGTTCTGTTCCACAATATTCACAAACACACTTTTTTGTTCCCGATTTTAATTTAAGATCCGCTCCACAACCATCACATCTAAATGAAACCGCCTTCATAAAATACCTCCCTAATAGTTCACTTACCTCTTCTCTTGTTTATTTATCTCATGATCCCAGTCATGATTTCTGCAATTGTAAAAAACACATTTCCTAGAGATGAGGCATTCAAATATTCAAACAATCCTGCTAATTTTATTCTGCCCGTAACCCAGTCCGACGCTGTACGGACGATTTCTACTTTTTCCGATTTCGTCCGTATGCATTCTCAAAATCTATACGGACGATTCTGCATTTTTATGATTTCGTACGTATGCTTGTCTGACGCTATACGGACTATTTAACCATTTCATGGTTTCGTCCGTATGCAAACTCAAAATCAATACAGACAATTCTGCGTTTTTGCTCGTTTCGTCCGTATCCTTGTCTGACGCTATACAGACCATTTCATCATTTTATGGTTTCGTCCGTATGCAAACTCAAAATCAATACAGACATTTCTGCATTTTTACTCGTTTCGTCCGTATCCCAGTCCGACGCCGTACGGACGATTTCTACTTTTTCCGATTTCGTCCGTATGCATTCTCAGAATCTATACAGACGATTCTGCCTTTTTCTCATTTCGTCCGTACGCACAAGAGATTCTTCGCTTCGCTCAGAATGACATCACGGTGCGATTATTTACTCAGAATAAACTCACGAAACTACATGGTACCCAACAACAACTACAAAGTACGGAACAATGCCGGCTTTTACTGTTTTAATCTTACCACCCCGCCCCTATTTTTACTCCCACCCCTCAGGTGGGAATTTTTGCAACCAAATAGTAGCATTTACAACTCAATTATGCCACCGTTTGGTAGTATTGTCAAAAGGGAGACTACCATGTATTTCAGCAGATTAAAAGACTTAAGAACAGATCATGATATGACACAGAAGCAGGTCGCAGAGATCCTGAACTGCCAGCGGGAAGTGTATCGCAGATATGAAAATGGCACAAGGGAGCTGCCGCTCTCTTATGCCATTATACTTGCTGATCATTATAAGGTTTCCATCGACTACATCGTCGGACGGCAAACATAACTGTATCTTACTGATACCTATTATTAGTCACCCGAAGGTTAAAATTCCCATTGCTCATCCGGTACCATTTCGACTCGTTCAAAGATATGGTATCAACTAAGACTATTACGCCGGAATCGTTTTTTATCTCACCCTGCTTCACCTCAAAGGTCACATCTCCGGCGTGCGTGATCTTCGTTATCCTGAGTATCGTAGTCCCGATAACTATATCCTCACCCTTTAAATATTCATGCTCCTCGGAAAATGTATCTGCCGTATCTGAATCCATCGTCCCTGTCATATATATAGTCGCCCAGGTATGGGTATCGGTATATTTTAATACCTCACCGTATAAAAAGGCTATGAGGGCCGCAACTACTATCAACAAAACTAGCAGGATCTTTATTATTTTACCAATCTTACCCTTCAACCTGATATTCCCCCTCCACCTTAGCCAAAAGCACTGTCTTTCTTTCTTCATTGTATATTTGCCGGGGTCTATATACAATTTCTATCATGCTGTAGGCTTCTTCCTGGAAAACCATCCCTTAAATATCCCGCCTTGAAATATCGATATGATCGTAAAGAAGATATCTGCACAGTCATGCACCTGCTTCACAGCCTGTCTCTCAATAGTTCTCGGCGTTCACCTCAAAGTACGCCTGGGGATGTGCACAGGTGGGACATATGTCGGGGGCCTTTTCGCCGACTACGATATGTCCGCAGTTACGGCATTCCCAGACCTTCACTTCACTCTTTGCAAAAACCTCTGCCATCTGTACATTCTTAAGAAGGGCGCGATATCTTTCCTCATGATGCTTTTCTATGGCTGCCACGAGACGGAACTTTTCTGCCAGCTCCGGAAAACCTTCCTCCTCGGCAGTCTTCGCAAAGCCCTCATACATATCCGTCCACTCATAATTCTCGCCGTCTGCCGCAGCCTCCAGATTGGCAGCAGTATCACCGATCCCGTTTAATTCCTTAAACCACAGCTTTGCATGCTCCTTCTCGTTATCTGCTGTCTTAAGGAACAGGGCCGCTATCTGCTCAAAGCCCTCTTTTTTTGCCTTTGATGCAAAATAGGTGTACTTATTTCTGGCCTGGGATTCACCTGCAAAAGCCGCTTCAAGATTCTTTTCTGTCTGTGTTCCCGCATATTTGCTGCTCATATCAATACCTCCTCTTTCAGAATGCTTCCTGTTGCTTCGCAATCATCTTGCTACAAATAGAACTATAGTCGAAAAAACATAAATGGTCAATTCTTAAAACAAAAAAAGGCTGAAAAAGATTGTTGGATATGGTAGAATACAGGTGTGTGTTTTTCATTTAAACCGGATATTGAAGATAATGTCAAGAGTAATGAAAAGATTCTTCGGCCTAAAGGCCTCAGAATGACGAAAGCATCTTGATTAGAAAGGATTGATCTATGTCAAAACAAGTGAAAACAATCGGTGTTCTGACCAGTGGCGGCGATGCCCCCGGCATGAATGCGGCAGTCAGATCGGTAGTCAGAAAATCCCTTAACAACGGCATGAAGGTAATGGGTATTAAGCGCGGTTACAAAGGCCTGCTGGCAGGGGACATCATCGAAATGCACTCCTATGATGTGTCCGATACCATTCAAAGGGGTGGTACCATTCTGGGTACTGCACGCTGTTCGGCTTTCCACACCCCGGAGGGACAGAAGCAGGGTGCCGATATGTGTAAAAAGTTCGGTATAGACGGAATAGTGGTCATCGGCGGAGACGGTTCCTACAGGGGAGCCCAGGCGCTCGCCCGAAACGGCGTAAATACAGTGGGGATACCCGGAACCATAGATCTGGACATAGCCTGCACCGATTATACCATCGGTTTTGATACTGCAGTAAATACCGCCATGCAGGCCATCGATAAGGTCAGGGATACATCTTCATCCCATGAGCGCTGCTCCATTATAGAGGTAATGGGCAGAAACGCCGGCTACATAGCCCTTTGGTGCGGCGTGGCCAATGGTGAGGAAGATATCCTATTACCGGAAAAATATGAATACAATGAGCAGGAGATAATCAACAATATCATCAGAAACAGAAAGAAGGGTAAAACCCACCATCTCATAATAAATGCAGAGGGCATAGGTCACTCCACTTCCATGGCCAGACGTATAGAAGCCGCTACCGGCATGGAGACCAGAGCCACCATCCTCGGTTACATGCAAAGAGGCGGATCACCCTCCTGTAAGGACCGCTATTACGCTTCCATCATGGGCGCCATGGCAGCCGACCTTCTGGCAAAGGGTAAATCAAACAGGGTAGTAGGTTATCAGCACGGGGAATTTGTGGATTTTGACATCGATGAAGCCCTTGAGATGCAGAAAGAGATCCCCGAGTATGAATATAATGTGGCCAGGATCCTGTCATTGTAAGATTCTTCGTCGCTTTGCTCCTCAGAATGACAGCTGGGATAGTGCTCCTCAGAATGACAGCCGGGATAGTGCTCCTCAGAATGACAGCTGGGATAGTGCTCCTCAGAATGACAGCTGGGATAGTGCTCCTCAGAATGACAGCCGGGATAGTGTTCCTCAGAATGACAGCTGGGATAGTGCTCCTCAGAATAACAGCCGGGGGCTTTTCAGAATGACATCATTAAGATGACAGCCGGAGGAGTCACCTCAGCTTCACATTTTCAATTCCGAAACACTCAGCGAGAGCGGACACCGTAACATTATCGGCGGTCACTCTCGTTTTTAATTTTTTAATCTGTTTTTCCGTCTTTAAATAGATGCAGATCACATCATGGGCCGTCGAAGCCGCGCCCGCTGCCGCTTTTTCTTCCACAAGCGCGCTGTGTTTCTCATAATCCGCCCTGTCATTGAACTGTATCCATATCTCCTTCGGCACTTCCTCAAAGGGAATAAATTCATCAACGATGAGCTCTGCATCCTGCTCATCCTTTGCCTGGACACGCCCCCTCACAAAGACCTTGCGGTCCTCCTCCAGCAGCCGGCCGTACTGGATATATATCTTTGGCCATACCAGCATCTGGATATTTCCGTAAATATCCTCTACGGACACATTTGCCATCAGATCGCCCTTTTTCGTACTTCTGACAGTGACCGAACTGATCAGTCCTCCCACAGTGACTTTTTCGCCATCCTTTACAGCCGCCTCACCGGTCTCCTCATCTATCCTGAAGTCCTTTGCCTTTGCTGTCACTACCCTTTTCCATAGATCCATGTCGGACTCCAGTGGATGTCCGCTTACATATATTCCCATGACCTCCTTTTCAAAAGACAGAAGGGTGGCCTTGGGGAATTCCGGTACATCATCGATCTGAAATTCAAATTTCTTTTTATCCTCTTCTCCCGCCAGATCAAAAAGACTCATCTGACCGGCTATGACATTTTTCTTTTTCGATGAAGTATTGCTCATCATGTCCTCATATACCCCCAGCATCTGCCGGCGGTTATGGGGAAAGCAGTCAAAGGCTCCGGCTTTTATAAAGCTTTCCACACATTTTTTGTTTACGATACCCGTGGTCCTCTGTACAAAATCCTCAAGATTCCTGAATTCTCCGCCCTGGGTCCTCTCGGCGATCACACTGCTCACCACGTTCTCTCCCACGCCCTTTATGGCGCAAAGCCCGTATCTTATCCCATCATAAACAGTCGTCTTACCATCTGCTTCATTCCGGGAATCGCCTGCGGATACCGAGAACCCCGCAAAGCCTTCGTTTATGTCAGGTGGCAATATCTCTATATTACGCTGGCGGCATTCATAGATATAATCATATATCTTGTCGGAATTACCCTCCACCGAAGTCATAAGGGCAGCCATAAAACGGCTGGGATAATATCTTTTCAGATATGCCGTCTGATAAGCCACCACAGCATAGCAGGCAGCATGGGATTTATTGAACGCATACTTTGCAAAATCCATCATGGAATTATAGATATCATCCGCCACCTTCGGATCTATGCCTTTGCTGACACAGCCCGGCACATTTTCTTCTTCGTTTCCGTATATAAAATTATTGCGCTCCTGCTCCATGACGCTCTGCTTTTTCTTACTCATGGCACGGCGCACCAGATCGGAGCGGCCCAGGGAATATCCGCCCAGATCCCGGACTATCTGCATTACCTGCTCCTGATAAACTATACAGCCGTAGGTAGGCTCCAATATAGGGCGCAGCTGCTCGCAGGCATAGGTGATCTCATTCTGATTGTTTTTTCCCTTTATGTATTTTGGAATAAAATCCATGGGGCCGGGTCTGTAAAGAGATATACCCGCGATCACATCCTCAAGGGATCTGGGACGCAGCTCCTTCATGAAGGAAGCCATACCCCTGGATTCCAACTGAAAGATACCGGCACACTTGCCTGTGGATATCAGATTGAACACCTCGGGATCATTGTATTCCATCTTATCCCAGTCTATATCCACGCCCTTGTCCCTCTTTATCATTTCGATGGCATCTTTTATCACCGTCAGAGTGCGCAGGCCCAGGAAGTCCATCTTCAAAAGTCCCAGTTCTTCCACAGTTGTCATGGTGAACTGAGTGGTGATGGTTCCGTCAGAGGCCCTTGACAAGGGCACATATTCATCCGCGCTCTCACGGCAGATCACCACTCCCGCAGCATGCATGGACGTATGTCTGGGAAGACCCTCCAGACGAAGAGACATATCTATCAGATCTTTGATCCTCATATCACTGTCATAGAGATTTTTCAGTTCGGGATTTACCTCCATGGCGTGGGTCAGGGTCATATTCAGTTCATTGGGGATCATCTTGGCTATGGTATCAGCCTCCGAATAAGGAAGCTCCATAACCCTGGCCACATCCCTGATCACATTTTTTGCCCCCAGAGTACCGAAGGTGACTATCTGGACTACCTTGTCATGACCGTATTTTTCCACCACATAATCTATGACCTCGCTCCTTCGTTCATAACAGAAGTCGATATCTATATCGGGCATGGATACACGCTCAGGATTCAGGAATCTCTCAAACAGCAGGCTGTACTTTATGGGATCTATGTTTGTGATATGCAGACAGTAGGAAACTATGCTGCCCGCCGCAGAGCCTCGTCCGGGTCCTACCGGTATGCCCTTTGAACGGGCATAATTGATGAAATCCCAGACTATGAGAAAATACTCGATATAACCCATCTTTTCAATGGTCTTAAGCTCATAATCCAGTCTTTCCTTAAGCGACTCATCACCTTCCGGATATCGTTCCTTAAGCCCGTCGTAACAAAGCTTAGTCAGATAACTCTTTGCATCAAAGCCCTGAGGTACCTCGAATCTCGGAAGCTTGGTGACGCCGAATTCTATCTCCACCTGACACCTGTCGGCGATGAGCTGCGTATTGTCTATGGCCTGGGGCGCATAAGCAAAAAGAGAACGCATCTCTTCCTCGCTCTTTACGTAATACTGACCGCCCTCATAGCGCATACGGTCTTCATCCGAAAGCTTTTTCCCGGTCTGCAGGCACAGCAGTATATCATGGGGCCTCACATCATCCGCGTAAGTGTAATGAATATCATTAGTCGCCACCAAGGGTATGTCCAGCTCATTTGCAAAATTCAGGAGCACGCTGTTTACCCGGCGCTGGTCGGGGATCCCGTGATCCTGCAGCTCCAGGTAAAAATTGCCCTTGCCAAAGCAGCGCTGGTATTTAAGCGCCGCCTCCTTGGCTTCATTTATCATATTCCGCATTATATTTCTGGGAATCTCTCCCGCCAGACAGGCGGACAGGGCGATTATGCCCTCATGATATTTTTCCAGGATCTCCATATCCACCCTGGGTCTGTAATAGTATCCTTCCGTAAAACCGTTGGATACTATTTTCATCAGATTTGCATAGCCGGTATTGTTTTCAGCCAAAAGCACCAGATGATGATATTTATCTTCGGAAGCCGCCCCGCTTTTGTCAAAGCGGGAACCCGGAGCCACATATATCTCACAGCCAAGGACAGGATGGATCCCTGCCGCCCTGGCAGCCTTGTAAAAATCTATGACGCCGTACATCACACCGTGATCCGTTATGGCTGCGGCGTTCATCCCCAGCTCTTTGACACGTTTCACATATTCGGTTATCTTATTCGATCCATCGAGAAGCGAATATTCCGTATGCGTGTGAAGATGTACAAACGACATATTTCCCCCTTCTTATGTTACAAAAAAACGGGAGGACATGGCCTCCCGTTTGACTTCAGACAAGATCTTATTTCGCTGCTGCACTCTTAAGGATATCTACCTTGTCCAGCTTCTCCCAGGGGAGATCCAGATCATTTCTTCCGAAATGTCCGTAAGCAGCCGTCTGTTTGTAAATAGGTCTCCTCAGATCCAGCATCTTTATGATCCCTGCGGGACGAAGGTCAAAATTCTCTCTGACTATATTGATCAGCTTTTCATCGGAAACGGTGCCTGTACCAAAGGTATCTACTCTGACTGAAGTGGGCTCTGCCACGCCTATGGCATATGAAAGCTGGATCTCACACTTGGCTGCAAGGCCTGCTGCCACTATATTTTTAGCCACATATCTGGCTGCATAAGCTGCCGATCTGTCCACCTTTGTACAATCCTTGCCGGAGAAAGCTCCGCCGCCGTGACGGGCATATCCGCCGTAGGTGTCTACTATTATCTTACGGCCGGTGAGTCCGGCATCTCCGTGAGGTCCGCCGATCACAAATCTTCCCGTAGGGTTGATGAAATATTTGGTCTTATCATCCAGCAGCTCCTTGGGCAGGATGGGCTCAAACACATATTTCTTTATATCCTCATGGATCTGCTCCTGGGTCACATCCTCATCGTGCTGGGTGGAAAGAACCACTGCCTCCAGACGGACCGGCTTGTCATTCTCATCATATTCTACGGATACCTGGGTCTTTCCGTCGGGTCTCAGATACTTGAGAGTACCGTCCTTACGGACCTTTGTAAGCTGTCTGGAAAGCTTGTGTGCCAGATATATGGAATAAGGCATATAATCCTCGGTCTCATTGGTAGCATATCCGAACATCATACCCTGGTCACCGGCACCCGTGTCCAGATCATCCGCAAGGGATCCCGACCTGGCTTCCAGCGCCTTATCCACTCCCATGGCAATATCGGGAGACTGCTGGTCAAGAGCCACCATGACCGCACAGGAATTACCGTCCAGACCCTTTTTGCCATCATCATATCCTATATCTATAACGGTCTGTCTGACGATAGTGGGGATATCCAGCACAGCCTTTGTGGTGATCTCACCGGTCACCAGTACAAAACCGGTACAGCTCACTGTCTCACAGGCCACTCTGCTCTGCGGATCCTGCTCATAGCAGGCATCAAGTATGGCATCGGATACCATATCACACACTTTATCAGGATGTCCCTCAGTAACGGACTCTGATGTAAAAAGCTTCTTTTCGCTCATCTTTACCTCCTGTCAAAACTACTGGCTAAACATCTGCCAAAACTACTGTCATCCTGAGGAGCCTTGCGACGAAGGATCTTTTTAAAAGTATTCCCACGCTCAGAACAACCTCGTCTGAATCAACTCAACCAACCTTTAACTTAAACTTCGTCACTTCCTTCTCGCTGTCGACCAACTCTATCTGACCGCCCAGAGACTGAAGCTTGATATGAAAGTCTTCATATCCTCTTTGAATAAAATGTATATCACTGATAACGGAAAATCCGTCTGCAGCCAAAGCAGCCAGCACGAGTGCGGCACCCGCTCTCAGATCAGGTGCATTGATCCGGGCTCCTGTCAGCTCCTTCACACCCTCGATTATGGCCACATTTCCTTCGACTTTAAGATTTGCTCCCATACGGATGAGCTCATCCATGTATTTAAATCTGTTTTCAAATATGCTTTCCGTGATAACGGATATTCCCTTTGCCAGAGATAAGGTAACTCCCATCTGAGGCTGCATATCCGTGGGAAAACCCGGATAGGGAAGGGTTTTGATATGTGTACCGGTCAGTTCTCCGTTTGAAATGACTCTGACCCTGTCTCCTCTTTCCTCTACGCGGCAGCCTATTTCCGTAAGCTTTGCCGATATGGATTCCAGATGCTTGGGGATCACATTTCTGACTGTAATATCCCCGCCTGTCACTGCCGCAGCCATCATAAAAGTACCGGCTTCGATCTGATCGGGGATCACTGAATACTCGGTGCCGTGGAATTTGTCCACTCCTCTGATACGTATGACATCCGTACCTGCACCTCTGATATTGGCTCCCATGCTGTTGAGAAAGTTCGCCACGTCTACCACGTGAGGCTCTTTGGCTGCATTTTCTATGATAGTCTTTCCGGAAGCCATGGCCGCAGCCATCATTACATTTATGGTAGCGCCCACCGTAACTACATCCATATAAATATGGCTGGCGGTGAGCTTTTCCGCTACTGCCCTGATACGGCCTCTGTGGATATCCGCCTTTGCACCCAGAGCCCTGAAGCCCTTCAGATGCTGGTCCACCGGACGGCTTCCTATATTACAGCCGCCGGGAAGAGCCACTTCCACCTTCTTATATTTGCCCAAAAGTGCGCCTACCAGATAGTAGGAGCCCCTGATCCTCTTAATATAATCATTGTCGACTACAAGATCCGTGATCTGTGAAGCATTTATCCTCACGGTATGGCGGTCGGTCCTGTCAATAATGACACCTATCTCCGCCATGGCCTGCAGCAGCACATTTATATCCCGGACATCCGGCAGATTTTCTATTGTGACTGTCTCGTCGGTCATGATCGCCGCAGCGACTATGGCGAGGGCGGCGTTTTTGGCACCGGCTATCTCCACCTCACCGACAAGGGGCTTACCGCCCTTTATCACATACTGTTCCATCCGTAAAATCTCCAAAATCTGTGGTTTGTCTAAAAAACACACAACCACCATTATACCACAGAGTTTGTTTTTGTAAACAAGAAAAACTCTCTCAGATCACCTGGAAGATCCACAGCAGGATAACTATGATCCCGAGAAGATTGATGCCCAGCATACAGATGAGCGCCAGAAGCATACCCTTAATGGAAGAAAGCTTCTCTCCCGTATTTGTGTTGAGCAGGGATGACACCGTGTCATTGACGATCTTTTTCGTATTTTCACTCTCATCCCGAAGATTATCCTTAAGAGCGGAATTAATGCTGACATCCAGGACATTGCGCAGGTTCTGGTCACGGCTGGCCGCATCGGCATCCATTTTTTCATTCTGGGTACGGAAGCTCTCTTCCAGCACCGCCTGGACATTTTTATATACCTTTACGCTTTCCTTATGCATATGATCGGAAAGTTCTTCCGTGGATCTGTTGATGGTTTCGGTCAGTTCCTGCTTCACCGCTGAACCGGAAGCATTGACCGCCCCTGCCACGCCGGCATCCTCTTTCTCGAAGCCTGCGATTATATTGTCGGAAAGCTCATTCTTTGCCACACTCAGGGCAGCCAGGATATCAGACTTGTATTCCCGTATCTTTTCGTCTACGACCCGGGCTATCTCATCTTTCGATACCGGAACGACCTTGTTCGCCTGGATCTTTTCCTCTACAACCCCTGCTATCTCTTCTTTCGATACCGGAATGACCTTGTTTTCCTGTACCTTTTCCTCAACGATCTGAGCAATCTCTTCCTTTGATACAGGCTCTATCCTGTTCTCACGGATCTTCTCGGACAGGATGCGGGCGATCTCCTCCTCGGACACGGGAACGATCTGGTTCTCACGGACCTTACCTGCTACCGCTTCCGCAATATCCGATATCTCCAGCTTCTGAGCTGCCAGTGTAACTGCCATATCCGCAGCTACCGCAGCTGCTATATCCTCCTTGGAAACAGGCTCCGTCCTGTTCTCACGGACTATCTCCTCTACGACCCGGGCTATCTCTTCCTTCGATACGGGCTCTGTCCTGTTTTCACGGACTATTTCCTCTACAACCCCTGCGATCTCTTCTTTGGATACCGGGATGACCTTGTTTTCCTGTACCTTTTCCTCAACGATCTGAGCGATCTCTTCCTTTGATACAGGCTCTACCCTGTTCTCACGGATCTTCTCGGACAGGATGCGGGCGATCTCCTCCTCGGACACGGGAATGATCTGGTTCTCACGGACCTTCCCCGCTACCGCTTCCGCGATCTCCGATATCTCCAGCCTCTGGGCTGCCAGTGTAACTGCCATATCCGCAGCTACCGCAGCTGCTATATCCTCCTTGGAAACAGGCTCTGTCCTGTTCTCACGGACTATCTCTTCTACGACCCGGGCTATCTCTTCTCTGGATACAGGCTCTGTCCTGTTTTCACGGACTATTTCCTCTACAACCTGTGCTATCTCTTCCTTTGACACAGGCTCTGTCCTGTCTTCACGGACCTTTTCAGCTACCGCTTCCGCGATCTCCGATATCTCCAGCTTATGGGAATCAAGCGTCTCTGCCAGAGTATCCGCTACTTCTCCTGCTATTTCCTCCTTTGATGCAGGGGCTCTCAGCGATACTGCCAAAGCCGCCGCCACAGCCTCCGCTATACCCTCCTCGGATATCGGCGCGCCCTGGTCCTGTCTCACCCTGTAAGCCACTTCTTCTGCTATCTCGGAAACCACTTCCTCGGGCAGACGTGACTGCTGAGACTGCTTTGCTATTATCTCTGTCAGGCTCTCCTGAACTGCGTAATTACCGGAATTGATGGCATCCGAAAGATCGTTCTTGGTAGATGCAAGGGCAGACATGATCTCTTCCGAAGCAGACATCCTCTCCGCTACGGAATCAATAAGATCCTCTCTGGTAAGATATTCGTCCTGAAGGCGGGTAATGATCTCCGTCAGTTCTTCCTTGGTCGCATGGCCGTTCATGCTTATGGCATCCGAAAGATCGTTCTTGGTGGATGCCAGGGCAGACATGATCTCCTCGGTAGCGGAAAGCCGGGCTGTATTTCCCTCATCATTGCTGTGGGTGATCATCTCCACATACATGGAATTTGAATCATTGACACTCTTGACTACGCTCGTCTTTAAATCCTCGACGATCTGATCCCGAAACAGCGCAAGCCTCTCGTCTATGATCTTTTCCAGCTCGGAATTATCCACAGCAGGTGCAGCAGTCTGTGACTGTGAACTCTGCTCATAATCTCTTCCTGCTCCCCGGTCCTGGGATGCATTGATCCTGTCGGATAGTTTGTCAAAAAAATAGTCCATACTTACCCCTTTGCAAAACTGCCTGCTTAGTTAATCAACTAAACTCACGAACAAATTAAATAGCTGTTTTCGTTATCCGGTATAATAACGCACAATCAGATTAGATGATACCATATTTTCAGTATATTTACAATGACCTTACCTGTTCATTCAGATCCATCATTTTGGCGTCCAGATCTGACACCATTTCGGCACAGGAACGCAGGTCACGCTTTATATGCTCCGGAACATTATCAAAGAATTTGTAATTGATCTTGTGTTCCAGAGTAGCCCAGAAATCCATGGCCACGGTACGTATCTGGATCTCAACTTTCGTCTCCACGGCACCGTTGGACAGATAGATGGGAACCGTCACTATCATGTGATAGCTCTTATAGCCGCTTTCCTTGGGATTCTTGATATAATCCTTTATAAACAGGACATGTATATCCGACTGGGAAGAGAGCATATCCGCTATCCTGTATATATCGGAGGTGAAGGAACAGATAACCCGGACCCCGGCTATGTCATTCACATATTTGACCATATTTTCCGTGGTGGATTCATACCCCCGCCGCTTCAGCTTCCTCACTATGCTCTCGGCACTCTTAAGTCTGGTTTTTACGTGTTCTATGGGATTATACTGATGTGCATGCTGGAATTCATCGTTCAGGATCTCCAGCTTGATATTGATCTTCTTTAATGCGGAATTGTACAGCAGCATCACCGTGCTCCAGCTGTCAGCATCTTCAAAGATATGGATCGCATTTTCCATTGTATTTATATGCGCTTCATTATTTGCGTTCATTGTACCGTACCCCTTGCAAAAAAACATAAGCAACAAATTTAATTATACCACAGTCCGTCCTGTCAAAAAACATGAAAAATAAAAAACTCCCCACAAAATGAGGAGTGCCGCGAACCCCTCTCAGAGTCCGCGGCTATTATGAAAAAATCTATCTACTATACCTTCTCTTCTCTCTTCGTTCAACTTGATAAAACTATAACAAAAAAATATGAACAAAGTATGAACAGCAAGTAAACATATAGTGAAATTTTACAAAAAACCATTTTTGCGCTCTTGTGTTTATGTTAATTTTTACCACAAGATGTCGTGTCTTACAGGCAGATTATACATTTTACAGTGTTCCAAGAAGCTCTTTGGCCTCCTGCTGCAGATCCAGCGTACGGTCTGCAACCATCAGTTCATCCTGATGTTTTTCATAGTCCGGGCTGCCGAAGCGGGCGATAAATTTTGAACTGTGGGGATTTACCGTAAGTTCAGTCACCAGTATCAGCATTTCATTGTCCCCCTCGAAGGCTTTTTCACAGAAATCAAACAGATTATGAAGGGAATCCGAGATCTCCTGACTTTGAGCCTTAAGCTCCTTCACCCTGCCGTTGAAATCCGATTTTATATACTCATAAGGATTTTCCTGTGTCACGCCTTTTTTGCCCAGCTCATCCAGCAGGATCAGCAGACCTTTTAGCTTTGCTTCCTCCTCGCCGGAAAGTGAATTTGCCTTTCCCAGTCCCGTCAGCCTGGCTCTGAATGAAGCCTGCGCTTTATCCAGCTTATCCATGAGTTCCTTTGCGTCCAACGCATCACAGGATTTGAGGACAGGCGCCGCAGCCGCATACATATCCGCTGTCCTTATATTATCCCTCATATCGGTTATGACCTTATCCATGAGCATGGACAAAAGTGACAGCCTCTCGTCAAAAGCAGCGGCCAGAGCCCGTTTCACCACATCTTCCCCCGCTTCTCCCTTGAGGATCTTCGCCACCTGATACTCCTGTTTATATTTGTTATAAAGTTCATAGTATGCTCCGAATTCCCTGACCACTTTCTCATTTTTCAGATACTGCCCTATGAGTTCATCATCAGCCAGTCCGCCCTCTTCCTCGATGAGACAGATGATCTCGGACAGATCCTCCCAGCCTCTGGCGGTGACGTAGGATCTGCCCCTGGCACTGTTTTCGATCTTGTAAAAATACTCCCTCTTCATATCCAGAAAATCCGTGATCGCGGGATGCAGACGGCTGACAGTTGCATATTCCCTGAATACCGAATAATCCGGTTCCACTTCTATCACCTTAAGGCGGTCCAGTACCGCCACGTCAAACTCCCTGACCGACTTGTTGAACTCCGGAGGATTCCCCGCAGTTACTATCACCCAGCCCTCAGGAACCTTATGCCTTCCGAAGACTTTATACTGAAGAAACTGGAGCATGGAGGGATACAGGGTTTCGGACACACAGTTTATCTCATCGAGAAACAGGATACCTTCCCGGATCCCACTGTCCGCCATGATCTCGTACACGGAAGCGATGATCTCACTCATGGTATATTCAGTCACGTCGAAATGTTCCCCTTCATACTCCCTCTCCCTTATAAAGGGCAGTCCTATGGCTGACTGTCTGGTATGATGGGTCATGGAATATGAGACCAGCGCTATACCCAGTTCCTGGGCTATCTGCTCCATGATGGCGGTCTTGCCCACTCCGGGCGCTCCCAACATGAATACAGGGCGCTGTCTCACCACAGGGATACAGTAATCGCCCAGTTTATTCTTTTTGAGATACATCGATACAGTCTGCTTTATTGAATCCTTCGCCTGTTTTATGTTCATATTTTCTCCCTTTTAAGATTCTTCGCTACGCCAGCTGCTCCTCATCCAGCACCACCGGTATCGCCCACCAGGGAGCCTCCATACGGTGCTCATCTTCGTTCAGAAATGCAAAGATACAATCGTACTCCGGAGCCTTTTCAGGGTAGATCCCATATCCATCGGTAAAATAGATCACTCCCTTAAGATCCGTGAATTCCTCTTTTTCGATCAGATCGTCTATGTATGAAAAAGCAGGCCTGAAATCCGTACCTCCAAAGCCCACAAAACTTCCGTTTTTTATGAACTCATCAAAATCCGACTGAATGGCGATCCTTGTATCCGACTGGACTTCATTGTCACACTGAAGGATATGTACATTCACCTTCTGGAAAAAGCTCTCACTGTTGTGGATTATGGCGTAGGTTTTTGCCAGAAAGCTCCTGATGATATCCCCGCGGCAGGAGGCTGAAGTGTCCAGCACTATCACAAAATCCCTGATCTTTTTGGTATCCCGGAATTCCAACGGCTCGATCAGAGGCATTTTATCATAGTGCTCCAGGCCGTAGGTATAATATATGTAATCAAACTCATCCTCGCTGACCTTCATCTCTTCCCCTCTGGCACAGAAACGCTCCAGCAGCGCACCGTAATCCTGCCTGTCCTTAACGGCTTCTTCCAGATTTTTGATGAGGCTCTCCACACCGACACGTCCCCTGGAAAAAGATTTCAGCTCAGCCTTTATCCTTTCGTTTATCTTCTTCCATTCCTGCTCGGAGATCTCCAGCTTTTCCTGCTCCCTCCAGTACACATGATCGTCCCTGGCAAAAAGTCTCTTAAATTCGGATACGGAAGATGGCGGATTTAACAGGAAATACTTATATATTCTCTCGGCACTCATATATTCCACGCCTTTTTTAAGACCCTTCAGACGCATTTTACGCTCATCATCTCCCAAAAGGGCCAGGGCAGGAACTTCCATTTCCATTATCATATTTTCCACGGCGATATCACAGGCCAGATCCCAGAGCTCGGCGTTTAATTTATCAGAATTAAAGCTGTGATTAAAAATGAAATGCAGAATGATATGCAGATATATCCTGGCTGTTGAAGCAGGATCCTTTGAATACTGTTCTATGATATAAACAGGCTCATAAAAGATCTCCTTCCCGTTGCAGGCTACGGTCCTCTGACCTCGCCTGCCCCGGACGGGAAGCTTCAAAAGCGCTGCATCCATGAACCTCATATTAATGATTATGGTATCAGATGCCAGACGCCAGAGTTTTTTTGCGAAGGGATCTATTTTTTCATTATCCATGTTAATACCATATACGGCCGCCGTCATCCCGGGCGATGATCCATCGCCCTGCTGCTTTGGATAACAGATCACTTACATGTATTGACCACTCCTATGAACAGCGGCATGTAATTATCATCTGTAAGCATATAGATAAAAGGTCTGTCAAAGATCACATATTTCCTGGGAGGCGTATTTCCCACGGAAGTGGCTTTTTCAAAGATAGCCGTAGCCGCAGCTGCCTTTGCTCCGGTGCGGTCCACCTTTACATGAGTCTTGTGGATAACGGAATCTATATACAGTAATTCTTTTTTATCCTTGAGCATATTTGTAAAATCAGCGTTTCTGAATGCATGCTTTATACCCATCTGTGACAGCGGCTCATTGAGATGGGCCTCATATTCATACTCAAATTCCGGGAATTCCGTGGTCAGCTCATATTTATGACTGATATTTGCCTCTATACCCGCCATCATATCCGCATCACATTCAGCGAGATAATCCGTAAGGCTCACCCCTTTATCGGGAAGGATAGCTATGAACTTACCTTTGCCCTCGGTCAGATCACGGATGATACCGTCACCCTTTTTATATCTGAAATAAGTGGAATTCTCATGATCGATAAGCCTGGTGACCTTTTCTGTCCCTCCCTTTGAATTGGTAAAATCGGCATTTTCCTTAATATGTTCATCATCAAAAGGAACATCCCATTTGCCTTCCATGTAAAGAGCGTTTACCAGCACGGCCCTCACATCCTGATCCAGGTCGTCCACGATCTTCTTTATCATGTCATGGGTATTCTCGGCCACAAAGCTGTTGATCTCATCCCCGGATTTTTCGGTGAAGCGTGCACAGTTGATGCTGGCGCTGTAATAGGTCTCCACATTCTTTCTGAAATCATCCTCCACCTCTAAGCCGTTGACCCAGATACCGTTTGCCAGATTAGTGGTAAATCCGTTTCCGGACAGACTCCTTAAATGATCGGAGCAGGCGCCTATATCCTCATTGAATTTACCGATCGAAGCTCCGTCAAAAAGAGCCTTTTCAATCTCGGAAAGGGTCTCTCCCTTTGCTCCGTTGGCGGCCATTCCCATGGCGTTCTCAATGGAATATGAAGAAATTGCCAGGTTCTTGCCGGCCTTGATGTCAGCGCTGATCTTAGCTGTTTTGAGAAGATCCAGATTTACCGCGTTAAGGTTTTTCCTGATGCCTGTATCCTTGGCATCTACCTGCGGTTCGGGATCATCGTCCTTTTTCTTATTGGGATCATTGGTAAAAGTTCCCTTGTAATTCCTGATCCCGGTTATGGTATACGTATTGCCGCTGATGGTAGACTGATAATCCTTCTTTGACAGCTTAACCTGCTTATCTCCCAGGGTGACCACCACCTTCTTAACCTTCGAAGCATTTTTATTCAAAGTGACCACAGGCTTCAGGTCATTGAGATCCGCCGGTTCTATATTAAAATATACCGGAGATTTTTTAAGTTCCTTATTGACGTCTTTTACCAGTGCCTTCTGCTCGGGTGTGGCATCACCGGACGCCTTAAAACCAAGAATGATGCAGGGGAGCTTTTTTTCGGATGTGGCCACGTTCTTATTGTTCTTCACTTTTATCTTAGGCTCGGCAAAATCCAAAGCCGGAGAATTGATACGGAAAACCAGATCGCACACCGTATTTTTCTTCACGGAAGGGATATTATCCTTTCCCTTCCAGACAAAGCCGGACATATGCTTTTTCCCATTATAAACAACACTTTTCCCCGAGGGAAAAGCAATATCCAGAGAAACAGACGCCACGTTCAGCGTCTGCCCTGTGGCAGCAGTCCCGGCATATATCAAAGAATTGATATCCAGCATCAGACTGCAGATCAAAATAAGTGCCATGATCTTTTTTATTTTGTTTATCTTCATGATTCGTCTCCTTGCTCAGACACACGCCTTCGAAAGACAAAAGCATAACCTTCTGAGAACTTTGTCAGGATCCGTCAGACCTCAAACAACAGATCCCCGTAGGAAGGCATGGGCCAGAAGTCCTTATCCATTATAGTCTCCAGCTCATCCACGGGTTTTCTCAAATCCTCCATTGCCCTGTTGACCTCATCCTTATAATATACGGCCTGATCATGACCATGCTCCATGGCCACGCCCTTATCCGTCACCTGTACCAGCTTTGTGAGCGCTGCTTTAGCCTCAGCGGAAAGCCTGATCACTTCATCCAGCATTTCCTTTGCCACGTCAGCATCTCCTCCTGCCAGCTTTATGGAATTAACCGTATCGGCCAGAACTCCCGAATACCTGACCACCGAAGGTATAAGCGTCTTGCCTGCTATATCTATCATGGTACGGGCCTCGATATTTATGGCCTTTGCATAAGCCTCATACTGGATCTCCGCTCTGGAACGCAGCTCGGCCTCCGTATAGATCCCGAATTTTCCGAACAGCTTGATGGATTTATCCGTTACCAGGGACG
This sequence comes from Lachnospiraceae bacterium, assembly GCA_016288495.1. Lineage (GTDB taxonomy): Bacteria > Bacillota > Clostridia > Lachnospirales > Lachnospiraceae > UBA1753. The sequence continues at coordinate 1,243 of JAEEZH010000033.1, read as the reverse complement.
GAATGGCATCCACCATGGAAGGCAGATTGGGCAGGCCGCGCATTTCGGCCTCCTTCACCCATTCATCGGAATAGCCGTTTCCGTTGAACACAACCCTCTGATGCTTCGTCAGATACCTTTTTATCATGTCATGAACACAGGCTTCCAGATTTTCCGACTTTTCCAGCTCGTCACAGGCCTCGGCAAAAGCTTCCGCCACAATGGTATTAAGAACGGTATTGGGAGCCGCTATGGAATCCGATGATCCCACCATACGGAATTCAAATTTATTTCCCGTAAAGGCAAAGGGAGACGTGCGGTTTCTGTCCGTCGCATCCTTCATAAAGTCCGGAATGGTCTTTACTCCCGTATCCATCACCTCTCCCTTGAGAGAGCTGGTGGCTGCTCCTGTATATATGAGCTGATCCATCACATCCTGAAGCTGGTCGCCCAGATAAATGGATATGATGGCAGGAGGCGCTTCATTCGCTCCCAGTCTGTGATCATTACCCACATCCGCTGCGGACTCTCTCAACAGGTCCGCATGTACATCTATCGCTTTTATTATACATGAAAGCACCAGCAAAAACTGTACGTTTTCATGGGGAGTTTTTCCGGGATCCACCAGGTTGATACCGTCATCTGTGACCAGTGACCAGTTATTGTGCTTACCGGAACCGTTCACTCCCGCAAAAGGTTTTTCGTGGAGCAGACAGGTCAGGCCCTGACGCTCAGCCACTTTTTTCAACGTCTCCATCACCAGCTGGTTATTATCCACGGCCACATTTACCGTGGCATAAATGGGGGCTATCTCATGCTGAGCGGGAGCCACCTCATTATGCTGTGTCTTTGCCGCAACCCCCAGCCGCCAAAGCTCACGGTTTACCTCTCTCATAAATTTTGCCACCCTGGCCCTGATCGCACCGTAATAGTGGTCATCCAGTTCCTGGCCCTTGGGGGGCATGGCACCGAACAAGGTACGGCCTGTATATATCAGATCCTTCCTCTGAAGATATTTTTCACGGTCCACCAGAAAATACTCCTGCTCAGGTCCTGCAGAAGGTGTCACCTTCTTTGAAGTAGTATTTCCGAAGAGTCTCAAAAGCCTCAGTGACTGTGTATTGATAGCCTCCATGGAACGAAGCAGAGGAGTCTTTTTATCCAGGGATTCCCCGGTATAAGAACAAAAAGCCGTGGGTATGCAGAGCGTCGCTCCTGCCGCATCATGTCTTACAAAAGCGGGAGAAGTACAGTCCCAGGCAGT
>JAEEZH010000032.1 GCA_016288495.1 Lachnospiraceae bacterium | reverse complement strand
AGTAAATAGATCCATATCACCAGCAGTACCAGATACAGAGCTATCTTATTAGCCATTTTCTTTTATCCCTGCAGGATAACCTTTCTCATTATTCATCAGTTTCTGTCAATGATCTTAAGCAGCGCCTCCCTGGAAATGTGACGGTAAACATCTCCTATCATATAAGTCTCGCTGACTGAAAAGCTCTGGGTGGGACTGTCTCCCAAATCCAGCTTTGCCAGCTTCAGCACCCCGTCTTTTTCAAACATTCCCCCAAGGGTATTGAAAAGATAAATACCCATATTTTCTATGGTGGGATTGATATGGGAAAATTCTTCAAAATCATTGATACAATTTCCCCTGTAACGGTCGACCAGAGCTTTTACTTTATTTTCATAATCATAAAAGTCCACATATTCATCCGATATGCGGGCGATCAGAAGCCGCAGCCTGAAGGTATGCACATGGGTCCCTTCCGGATTGCCGCCGGTATAATGGGCCGCATTGAATTTATATGACATCTTATAATGACTTTGGATCTCTGACATACTTCTTTCTCTCACTTACACAATAAGCACCCGAAAAGAATACCACCGACATAAGGGCGAAGGGCAGAGGTCCGCTGGACGCTCCCGCTGTCGCGATACGTCTGTACATCAGATTATGTGTAAAAAATTCAACCAGCGAAAAGCTGTCGGCGTTGATATTTTTATTCTGTCTGGCCATTTCACTGACCGGTATACTGATCTCGGTCACATTGTTGAGCTGACCCTCATGCACCGTCATGGTACCCGATGCACCCAGTGCTTCATAAGATGATCCTCTTCCGTCCTCATGAAGGATCTTCAGGGTGTAAGTACCCGGAGCCCTCTCATAGGTAAGATCCTTTCCATTGTCATCATAGACCACCTTGAACCTTACCTGCTCTCCGTCCAGATAGAAACAATAATCATTTCCGTTTCCGGGATTGTCAAAACAGGAAGCATAGGTGATGAGCAGATGGATATTATCACCGTCGCAATACATCTGCATCCTGTGACGGACATTTATATCCTCGATGGTGGCAGCCACATATCCCTGAAGATGTCCGTTGCCTCCCCACATTCCGCTTTGTGTAGCATTCTGGGTATTGTCCCAGTTGTATTCATAGGAAGCGGGAATGCCGGGCCATCCTCCGTTATCAAAATTCGGCAGTTCGGTATTTGACGCCACCAGACCGAAATGATCCAACAGATCCATCTCTTCCTCTTCGATAACATCTACCACAGGGGCAGTGGCGATCTCCCTGATCAAAACCGGATTACCGTATTCATCCACATCCTGATATTCCCTCAGTATGGTACCCTCGGGATATTCATCCGTTTCTATATACTTGATGATCACAGGCAGCTCTGACTCAACGACCTCACTTTCAACGGAAGATACATCCTCCGCCGGGACTTCTTCCTGCATATCCTCTACGACGGGATCCGCTGCTCCCTCATCTGCCATGGGAAGATCCTCCTGCGTATCCTGCGATGACTGATCCTCAGCACTTTGACCATCATCGGCTCCGGACTCCGGCTGCTGATCATCCACTCCCGGCTGCTCCTGTCCGCCATCTCCGGTATCGACAGGCTGCTCCTGATCATCGGAAGAATTATTTTCTCCCTGATCCTCCGAAGAGCCTTCATCCGAAGATTTTTCCTCTTCTTCTTTTTTCTCTTCTTTTTCTTCCTTTTCTTCTTTCTCCCGGGAAATCTCTTCGCCCGAAGAGCTTTCTTCCTCCGCGTATACTATATACATACTCGAAGTAAGGATCAGCACCAGCGCCATCAACCAGGCTATCATCCTTTTATTTTTCATAATATCCTCCCTCTGTCAAGATTCTTCGCTTCGCTCAGAATGACAATTACAAACGCAACACTGTCTAATAATCAAAATCAGCGTCATCATCCACTTCTATATCAAAATCGTCCTCTTTCTTCACCTTTACGAAAAAGTCAGAGTACTGTTGTGTATCTGTCTTAACGGTTATATCTTTTTCTTCTGTCTCTTCTTCATCCGTAGTTCCGTAATCCTCTATCATATCCATATATTCTTTATCGATAAAAGATGAGGTCTGCCTGGCAATATCCTCATGCCTTTGTGAATACTGTCCCGGTCCGGCTTCTTTGACACGATCCTCCTTATCCCTGATCATCCTGGGAGTATGTACGAATCCATCCATGGGATATACGGTACACGTATAGATCATCATAGCCAGGAGCAAAACAAATCCGGCCAGGGAACATATAAGTCCCTCTTTGAAATACGCATAAGTGGTGTGAATATTTGTGATCCCCCGATCGACTGTCACAAAAGTCTCCTCTCCCAGATCCTTAACGGAAGTAAAACTGTCCAGATTGGCCAGTCCGGTGAGCACATTATCCCTGTCTGTTTCAATGGTGATATTGTTTTTTTCGGTTATCACCTTCATAGGGACCAGCTCCCTTCCAGGTACCTCATGTCTATCCACATCAAATACTTCATCCAGAAAATCATAAAGCTGGGAAGGCTGATTGATGGAACAGCCCTGAAAATATACCAGGTTAAGTCCGATAAATGTGATATTTTTATTCGGACTGGTACCCAGATACGGCAGATATTTTGAAGAAGAGTACCGGGCACTCTTGGTCACATCCTTTAAATTGGTAAAGTACACTGTGCGCCATTCCTTAAAAGCGCTTTTGTCTTTGAGCGACAGCTTGAATTCACTTCCGTTATCCATAGCCAGGATGGGGAACTCGTTATTGAAAACTATAGGCTGGGCCACAACTCCCAAAAGTGAATTCCTGCCCGTGGATTTATCAATGGGCAGACGGTTCATGTCTATATATATCTTTACCCCTGCATCGGACAGGGACATGAGCATATTTTCACAGTATTCTTTGTCCTTGTACTCAGGTCCGGTTATATATATCCGCTTATATTTTTTAAGCTCGTCAAAACTGTAATCATCCAGTTTATTACTGCGAAGCTTATAGAATGAAGGGTAAAGATAGCTCATATATTCAGAGCCGACACCTATACAGACATTTTCGTAATTGAATATTGTACCATATTTTCCGTCGGATTTAAAGTCGTATAGTAAAGCCTTCTCTGTCTCGCCCTTTTGCACATATCCGTTTTCCTCGGCTTTTTTCAAAAGACCCTCATAATCAGTCTTTACTTCATTCTTCTTTATCACCAGGGTATCGCAGCCGTAACGCACCAGACGGTCAAAAACATAATCATAATAACCGGTCTCAAAAGCCTCATTCAGCTCCACGATCTCATTGATGGTATAAGCGCCCTGATATGCCCACCCGAAAAGAGAATCCACATTGTTTCCGTTTTTTGTGATCACATAGGATGAATAGGATCCGATATTACTGAGATCCATAAAAGCTATACGACTGTCCGTCAGTTCCATGGCTTCATCCAGCAGATAATCCTCGCATATCTTTTCCTGTGTGGGATACCAGACACAGTCTTTCTGAGTATGGATGGCAAAGGCAAATAAACTGTCGATGACTATCAGTCCGACCAGTAATATAAGGATTGGCTTTTTTATCTCCCTCCAGTACATGATACCGATCAGTACCAGATTATAAGCCATGGGAATAAATCTGGTCATCCAGAAAGCCTGGCTCATGGGAAGGGCGGAAATGATCGGCAATACTATCATAGTAGTTCCGATAAAGATCAGAAGTGCACTTCCGAAATAGGGAAGCGTTTTTTTGTGCCATACCAGTACGCCGGCCAAAAGCAAAATAAAAACCGAAAGACCGAAATAAAAATCCGTGGGGTTTCCGGGAACCAGCAAAGGATTGAGAGATTCTATGGCACGTCGTGACCACATGGCACCCGATGTATCCATGGAGCTTTGTGAAGTCTGTGTGGTCAGACCGCCCAGAAGTCCCGGCACCAGAATGATACCCATGGCAACATACGACAGCACCATATTTATCAGAAGTACTATGCTGTTCAGGTATTTTTTATTCACCAGAGCATAGATCAGCACCAGCAAAAATGCAGTGAGTCCCACCATGGCGGCTATCATGATATGAGCACTGACTATCATGGCAGCTATGATATTCACTCCTATTATTGCCTTATTATCTTTGTTTTCAATGAAATCACAGATAAAGAAAAAAAGATAAGGCAGGAGCATGGTTATGAATATTCGGGGGATATTTCCCTCCGAAAAAAACACCTTAAGATTGTCCGGAAGGTAGATATACATTACTCCCAGAAGAGTACAAAGCCAACGCTTATCCTCATCCTTTGATGCAAAGAGAAGAAAACCGCAGCCTCCGATCAGATTGACCAGAAACGCAAATACGGGAAAGGCTTTTATGATATCTCCACCGGTGAAAAAAGCTATGAGAGCATAGAAATAATAAGAAGCGGGCGGCCAGTATCTGAACAGCTCCAGACCACTGTACCAGTTTTCATTGTAGATGGGATAAAAATTTCTTTTTCCTATCTGTTCATACAAAGCCTGTATCTTAAAAAAATGACCATATATATCATTTCCGTGAGGCCAGGCCTTATTTATGAGCATCATATATACGAAGAGCCCCGCCGCCGCACATATAATGCCCAGGCTAATTAGTTTTCTTACAAACCGTGTCATTTTCAATCATAAAAATCTTCATCAGTCAGATCAGTAGCCTCATCCACCATGTATTTATTCCGTCTGGTCTGCTGCATGTTCTCCTGAACATATGAAGATCCGTGCACATCACTCATCAATGCTTTATTAAGCGCCTGCTGTTCTTCAGCTCCCAGCTGGATCGCGCATCTGCCTGCGGCAATCTCTTTGACATAAGTATAGCAGCCGTCCGAACTGTGAACGGAATTAATGATAAATCCGTCATTATTATCATTTAACAGAGCGAGGGAAAAGCTGAGTTTTCCTCCCATCTGTGAAAATGCATCATATTTTACGATACCCTGCTTCTGGTATGCATAAGTAAGATTCGCCGTCAGCGCCCTTATATCCGAAGAGTCCTGAAGCTGTGCTTCTTTTAAAAACCGTATATCGGAAAATAGTTCACGGATCTCATTTTCCATACTTCGTCCGTTCTTTCCGGCCATGAAGCTTTCATATCGTTTTGTCAGTCTTTTTATCTTAACACCCTGGACCATGATCACTATGAAAAGGATCAGGATGAGCACAAGTAAAACAATGAATATAACAGCGGGATCCAGCTGACCTATCCCGATAGAATTAAATATATTACTGTTCATATTTCCCCTTTATCATACTCGCGGACAAATCACCGTTTTAGCTCTTCGCCGCAGAATATACCTTATCTTATCTCACAGCCGATGATAATAATTCGATCAGCGTATCCAGTTCCTGACGGGAAAAATATTCAAATTCGATCTTTCCCTTTTCCTCATCCTTAGGCAAAATGGAAACCTTTGCACTGTATTTTTCCCGCAGATTATTCTCCACCTCTTTATAAACCAGGTGAAGAACCTTGGGATCATCCTTTTTCTTTTT
>JAEEZH010000031.1 GCA_016288495.1 Lachnospiraceae bacterium | reverse complement strand
CTCCTCTGCGCTGATATGATGCTTGGTGAAGATCTTCTGCGCCTGTGCAGCCAATGCCAGATCCAGCTCATGCTTTATCATGTTCCGCTTTTTTGTGGCATCCTCGATGATGGCGTCATACTTTTTAAGCTGTTCGTTCATCTTTTCAATGGTCATCTCTCCTCCTTTAATTACCAACAGGAAGCCTGCCAAACGAATAAAAATGATTCTGCCAGTACGGTGTGTTTATTGACGTATACTTGATCGGGTCGCCGCAATGGATCATCTGGCCGTTCCCTGCATAGATTCCGACGTGGCTCACGGGATTACCGGAATTGTATGTGCCGGTGAAAAAAATGAGGTCTCCGGGTCTTGCGTTTGCCGCACTTACCGGAATGCATTTGTTAAAGATTCCCTGGGCACTCGTCCTGGGCAGGTCATAGAACCCGCTGTGGGTCACCACGTAGCTCACAAAGCCTGAACAGTCAAAGCTGGTGCTGGGATTTGAACCGCCCCACACATAAGGGTAATTCAGATACCTTTCAGCCTCAGCAAATAGTGCCGCCACATCCGACGAAGGATACTCAAAGTGATCGGTATCACCGTATATGCTCCCATTCCCATTCTGGAAATAAAACAGTGGATTGAAATAATCCCCATTGAACAGGCACTCGATATGCAGCTTGCTTCCCGTGGTGGTTCCGCTCCTTCCGGTCTTTCCAATGAGCTGGCCGTGCCTTACCTGCTGCCCGGTGCCCACCGATACGCTTTCAAGATGCGCATACCTGACCTCATACCCGTCATCATTTTTAATAACAATGAAATTACCGTAATGGTCATCGTATCCGGTCTCATTTATCACTCCCGAAGTTCCCGCATACACAAGACTTCCTTCCGGAACTGAAATATCCAGTCCCCTGTGGAACTGCTCAGCCCCGCTCTCCTGATCTATCCTGTAGCCATAATAACTGCTGATAAGGCTCATCCAGTCAAGATCCAGGGGCGTATAAAACTGCTGCAGCGCACCCTTTGATTCGCCGTACACGTCATAGATATCAGCTTCCCCTCCCGCCAGATGGACTGCCACCACCTCTTCAAGAGGCGTGACAGTCAATGTCACATCCAGGATGTCCACCGTATACTCTTCCTCTACCTCCTCGTCATCATCATTCTTAACCGTCCTTGTCCGTGTCTCCTGCCTTTCTTCCAGTGTCAGCGTATACATCTCATTAAAAAGCTGCTCTATCTGTGCATCCACATCTGCCGCCGTAAAGACGATGTTCTTCGCTGAAAGATAGTTTATGAGGGTGAAGGGATCATGCCCGATCTCACCCAGGTTATAGTTGTACTCGTCATAATCGGGATATTCGGTCTCGATATTGTCTATCCGCTGCTGAAGCTCCATCTCCCTTCTGGTCATGGCTGCATCCGCGCCGTCAAGCTCTGCCGGGTCTGACTGATAGCTTCCGGCGATTGTCGTCGATAGCCCGCCTGCCATCATGCCTCCGCAGCTGGACACGCTTGTCATTACCATCAGCAGCAGGATAAGAAAGATGACTGCGATCACTATCACCGTGGAATGGGTCTGTACCATCTCCCTTACCTTGCTCGCCATCTCCGTGATGAGGTTTGAAGCCTTATTTGCTGCCTCTGCTCCTTCCTCAGCCGTATTTGAAGCCTTCAGGGCTTTTGCCTTTGCATACTCACGCTTCAGCTTCCTCTTACGGAACTGCTTCTGCTTCTTAAGCCTGTCTTCCTTTTTATCAGCCGCGGCCATCCTGCGCTTTTTCGCTGCAAGGCTCCGGGCACTGTCAGATACAAACTCACCTGCATACTCCGCAGTCTCCAAAGAAAATCCGGCAGCCTTTACAGCGTCATTGTCGTCCATGTCACTGCCTTGGCCACCGGATATCTCCTCACCCGCATATGCTATTGTCCTTGCTGCCCTTATCACCTGCCGCTTATGAAAAGGCTCCTTCTTGCTTGGCACAAGCTCATGTGTCTCATTACCGTTTTCATCCACTCTCTTTTCCAGATGGTAGAGCTTCTGCCTTGATCTTTTCCTTCCGGCCCTAACCTTTTCAGCAGTGGTCTCCGCTTCGTCTGCAGCACCTTTTCCTGCCTTGTCTTTCGGTTTCCTTTCTTCTGCAGGAGCTTCATTTTTATGGTCAGACACCTGCTTGTTTTTTCTGCCGGAGCCGTCTCCAGCCTCAGTCATCTGCTCCTTTATTGCGCGGCGCTTTGCCCTGGCTTTCTGCACTTCTTCATTATCCTCTGCGGTGTCGTCAATATTCCCTTCAAAAGAGATCGCATCAGATTTGAACACAGGGGCTTTAGCATCCATGGATTTATCAGTCGTCATGAAATCCTTTTCTGCCATGAAACCTTTCCTGCTTTCAGCCTCAATCGTTTCATGCTTTGGCATCGTACTGCTTTCGGCTTTTTTGTCTGCGACATAATCGGCCACCTGTTTCTTACGCATCAGGCGTTTCCTGTCAGATGTTTTTTCATATATTTTTTCCCTTATCTCAAAAGAATCTGACTTAAATACATCATCCTTACCATCCTTACCGGGCTTTTTTATTACAGGCTCCGCTCTGGGAACTGCTTTTCTTATTCTCTTTTTCCTCTTCATCATTCATCCTCCGATTCTGATGGACGCGTATTCATTATCCTGTATGTTTCCGTATCCTTCGGATACCTGTCCACAAATGGTATCACCGCATCATTGAACAGTATCAGTCCGCTTCCGGCTTCGGAATTCGTGACATAATCAAGCTGCCTCTCCGAAAGTCCCAGCTTATCTGCCAGTATCACCTGATCCTTTGCGCTCTGGTTGAGCAGGTACACGAAATCCGAATTACCCAGGATAGCCTCGATCTCTTCCGAACGCAGGAAATCCCCCACGTTCTGGGTAAGGCCCGTAGGTATGCCGCCCCATTTCCTGAAGCGCTTCCATATCTCCACTGAGTAACGGGCCGTCTGTCTGTCACGAAGGAGCAGATGGAATTCATCACAGTAATACCTTGTCGAGACCTTCCTCTCCCTGTTCTTTGATACCCTGTTCCACACGGCATCCTGTACTATCAGCATCCCCAGTTCTTTAAGCTGGGTTCCCAGATCCCTTATGTCAAAGCAGATGATCCTGTTCTCGGAATCCACGTTTGACCTGTGATTGAAATAGTTCTGGGAACCATGGACATAGAGCACCAGGCTGTTTGCTATGCGTACTGCCTTCGATTTTGCATCCATGGCAAGCTCAGGTGTTATCATATCCGAGGGTTCATAGCTGATTAGTGCATTGTAAAGATCCTCAAGTACCGGCATCTTTTCGGGTCTTGGATCCTTGAAGAACTCCTTGTATATGCCCTCTATGCATCTGTCGATTATGCCCTTCTCATCATTGGCAAGGCCTGTCTTTCCTCCTGCTATCGCATCACACAGCGTTATGAGGAAATCGCTCTTTATCTTCAGCGCTTCTCTGTCATTCCTTGAACCGATCTGTATGTCCATCGGGTTCAGGTAATCCTTTGAATTGGTGGCAAGCTTCACCACCTCACCGCCAAGCGCCTTCACCAGCGGATAATACTCTCCTTCCGGATCACATATCAGGATATCGTCATTGGTCACAAGATACGTTCCGACGATCTCCCTCTTTGCAGAAAACGACTTTCCGGATCCGGGAGTTCCAAGTATGACGCCATTCGGTGTACGGAGCGTCTTTCGGTCAGCCATTATCATGTTGCCGGACAGCTTGTTTATCCCGTAATAAAGGGACTTCCCTTGCTGGAAAAGCTCCAGGGTATTGAACGGCACCAGCACAGCCAGATTCTTTGTGATAAGATACCTGCCTTCACCCGTTTCATTTATCCCGATGGGCGCTATGGCATTCATCCCCAGCTCCTGCTTATAAAGCATATCCTTAAGGCTGCAGCCTGCCTGCTGTACTATCCCGGACACCCTCTGTGTCAGGGAATCCAGCTCCTTCCTGCTCTTTCCAAAGGTGGATATGAGCACAGTCGTCCAGATGAGCTTCTGATTGCTGGTACTTAGATCCTCCAACAGGCCCATGGTGTTTTTCTCATACACCACTATGTCTGTCGGAAGTATGTCCATGTCATAACCGGACCTTACAGCCTTTTTCTGCTCATCAATCTTTGACTTCTGCACCTCGGAAAGCGTTGCCTTTAAAAGCTTTGTCGCCTCTATCGGCTCTATTGTCCTCATGTGCATTGAGATGCAGAGATTGCTGTCGATATCCAGGATCTTTTTTATGAACTCATCCGAGAGCTTCGGAGCTATGATGTCAAGATACTTGACGCTGCCGAACATCTTCCCCATCTTAAAGCGTCCCGGGAACCTGCACTCAAAGCCCTGCGGCGAAATATAATCCTTCACCGAGTTTCCGCCCTTTGCCATCTCATCAAATGAAAAACGGAAAGGCTCCATCTTATCCTGATTGAAATACT
>JAEEZH010000030.1 GCA_016288495.1 Lachnospiraceae bacterium | reverse complement strand
CATGTATGGTGAAAACAGCAGGCTCTGGATGGCAAATGACAGGATGCAGTCTCGTCTCATAGTAGATGAAGCATATTATTCCCTTCCCGAATTTATGACATTGTTTCATGGTTATCCTTATCAGAGAGTGGGTTTTGATCTGTTTGTCCTGGATCATGTTCCCCAGAACCGGCACGACCAGTATGAGCTGGTGAATCAGTATCATCTTTTGATATATGTGCTGGAAAACCTTGATGCTTATGAAGAGCAGGGATTACTGGACCGTCAGCTGGATGAGATAGAAAAGGTATACGGTGTAGAGCTTGACCGGATGGATAGACCGACACTGCACAGGCAGCTCAGGCTGACTGCTGACAGGTGGGCCGCGGGGATGGAAAGAGAGGATTCCGGATATCTGATCGACATACGTGATATCGTTGTTCCTGCAAGTTTTGAAGCCTTTGGCGGTTTTGAGAACGGACTGCGCACGGACTGGTTCGGTGAGGGAGTGGAGGTACCTTTTGAAAATACCACCGTCAGAGTTCCGGATAAGGCGTTTGAGGTACTGGAAAAGAATTATGGTCCGGGTTGGATGAGGCCGGTGAAGTTTGTTTCCATGCATACTTATCCCTGTTATAAGAATCAGGAGGCAGAACTGCGGCGGCTCCTGGATGAATCGGGCATCAGCCTGCCCATAGATGATTTTTGCCGTAACTGGCATATGATAAACGGAGGAGAATGAGGTATAGCTATGTCCTGGATAGAGAATAACGAGAATAAGAAGATATTAGTGTTTCAGAACAGTGCTTCTTTCCTGATGATCAATAAGGACCGTGCCCTGACTAAGATCGCCGATGTGATCAGACAGGTGAGGAAGGCCGGGTCTGATCTGATCTGTGTCTTTTCACCACATGAGAGCCTGCCTCAGGTGTCGGACCTGGATCCCGGATTGTGGGAAAAATATACAGGTCTGTTGGATGAACTTAAGGCCGGGGGTGATATTGTATTTGATGAGGAAGGTCTGGCTATGGAGCATGTTGATGAATGTAATGCTTATTATGGGAGCCCTACCCATCTGGCCCATGTTTTTCAGATCAGCAAAAAGCCTGTTATGATCATGGATGCGGATATACTGGGTGCTGATACCTGATCGGAGAATGAAAAATGGTATTTGACAGAGCTTTTTTTGAAGATGAGATCCGCGAGGGCTTTTATGTCTGCAACATGATGAAGCGGTGCTGGGCCGCCCAGATGGAGGTCATGCAGGAGATCATCGATATATGCAATAAATATGATATCAGGATCTTTGCCGACTGCGGTACCCTTTTGGGCGCAGTAAGGCACAGAGGTTTCATTCCCTGGGATGACGACCTGGATATGATCATTTTCCGAAATGATCTGGAGCGCTTCTGCAGGACAATGGAGGATGAGCTGCCTGAGGGCTGGCAGATATTAAAATCGGGAGAAGGCAATAATTTTGAACCCTGGTACAGGATCACCAATTCAGCTAATCCCATAATCGATAAGGACCGGCTGGAACAGTTCCATGACTATCCCTATTTTGATGGAGTGGATATTTTTATCCTGGATAATCTGCCGCCGGAAGAGGAACTGGATGTGGTCCGTTATCTGTATGATTTTATCTGTCTCGTATGCTACAGGACGGATCCACAGCCGGAAGAGATAGATGAAGCTCTGAGGGCGGTGGAAGAGGTTTTTAATATAAGTATAAAAAGGGGAGAACCGGCAGAGATCAAGGCTACGCTGCTCAAGCTTTATCAGGCTTTGATATCATCGTATACCGAATGCTCTCAGGACACCCTGATCAAATCCGACGGATCCGCCCTTGTTTCCAGATCCTTTAAGAAACAGTGGTTTGATGATACCCTGTATTTACCCTTTGAAAATATGTGGGTTCCTGTACCTGTGGGATATGAAAAGGTGCTGGAGGCAGAATATGGTTACGGTTTTATGGTGTCTGTTATGGGAACCGCAGCCCATGCCTATCCCTGTTTCAGGGAAAGAGAAAGAGAGATAGCGGAGTTCCTGGGGATCGAAGCAGGTTACAGACCGGATAAGGCTCAGGTTCTGGCTCTGGTTTCCAGACCCTTTGAGAAAAAGGAAAATAATATAGTTGCATTTTTCCCGTACAGGGGCTCTTCCTGGAAATATTTTGAGCCCTATTGGGAGAAGGCAAAGGAGGCCGGGGACAATGTCATGGTGGTCCCTGTTCCTCTGTTTGAAAAAGACAGCTCGGGTAAGCTGGGTGAACAGGTGGCCGAAACCGGTGGTTATCCCGATGATGTACAGCTTACGGATTGGAAGGGATTTGATCCCGAAGCGGTCCGGATCGATGAGATATATATCCAGCAGCCCTTTGATGAGCGGCATTTTGCCGTGAGCGTTCATCCGTATTTTTATGCATCACATCTGCGGACGTTGTGCAGTCAGCTTGTTTATGTGCCGGATTTCAAGCTTATGGAATTTGATTCAAAGGGGAATGTATTATACAAGATCTTTGATGACTTCGTCCCCGTCCCGGGAGTTATATATGCCGATATAACCTATGTGCAGTCAGAGAATATGAGAAGACATTACGTAGATTTTCTCTGTGAATGGATGGGTGAGGATACCAGGGGATTCTGGGAGGAAAAGATCAGGACAGCGTGCCTACCGTTGTCATTTTGAGCGGAGCGACGTATGGAATTTGATAGATCCTTTTTTTATGATGAAGTCCGTGAAGGCTTCTATGTCTGCAGCAAGATGAAAAGACTGTGGGCTGCCGAGATGGAAGTCATGCGAGAAGTCGTTGATATATGTAAAAGATATGGGATAAGAGTTTTTGCTGATTGCGGAACACTTCTTGGAACGGTCAGACATGGTGGTTTTATTCCATGGGATGATGATTTTGATATGGTTATTTTTCGTAGTGATGTTGACTTGTTCTGCAAAGCTATGGAGAATGAGCTTCCTTCAGGTTGGAAGTTTTTGAGATCGGGATTTGACTATAAAAACCCGTGGTTTAGGATTAACAATACTGACAGAGTGATGATTCCGGAAGAAAAACTGGATAGGTTTCATGGATATCCATATT
>JAEEZH010000004.1 GCA_016288495.1 Lachnospiraceae bacterium | reverse complement strand
TCTTAAAAACGTTCTTGAAAAATACGTGAAATAACAGTACAATAAATTATGTCGGCGGAGAAATCCTGTGACCTGATCACAGGAGGTCTGACATGAGGAATGATCATAATTATACTGTCTATGCTCTTGCAGCCTTTGCGCTGTTCTTCTGCATGGCGTTCGTATCCGCGCAGCTTACCGGCTGCAGCGGACCGCAGTCTGAAAGCGTGCTTTCGCTTGAGGAGTCTGATGATGAGACGGATGCTTCCCCGGAAGCACAGGATGATATTCCCGTAATGCGGGATGAATCATCGATATTTGTCTATATCTGCGGAGCAGTGGAGCGCCCCGGAGTGTACGAACTTCCGGATGAAAGCAGGATATATGAGCTGCTTTCCCGCTGCGGAGGATATCTTCCGGAAGCGGATCACACATATCTGAACCAGGCCGAGCAGCTTTCCGACGGAGAAAAGATATTTGTACCGAAGGCAGGAGAGGGGGCAGCTGATGAGACTGCGCCGCCGGCGGATGAACGCGTGAACATAAACACCGCGGACACATCACTCCTTACCACAATTTCAGGCATCGGACCATCGAGGGCCGCGGATATCGTATCCTACAGGGAGGCCAACGGGAACTTTGCAGGGATAGAGGACATCATGAAGGTCCCGGGGATAAAAGAGGGGCTTTTTTCAAGGATAAAGGATCAGATCAAAACCTAGCAGGAAACGGAATATGCCAAAGAAAATACTTGTAGTGGATGATGAAAAGCTTATAGTCAAAGGCCTAAAGTTCTCCCTTGAGCAGGACGACATGGAAGTCGATGCCGCCTACGACGGGGAGGAGGCCCTCGAAAAGATAAGGAAAGGCAACTCTGACCTTGTCCTCCTGGATATCATGCTCCCGAAGCTCACGGGCTACGAAGTATGCCAGGCCGTAAGAGAATTCTCCAATGTCCCTATCATCATGCTCACCGCAAAGGGCGACGTCATGGATAAGATACTGGGGCTTGATTACGGCGCCGACGATTATATGTCCAAACCCTTTAACGTGCTTGAGGTAAAGGCCAGGATAAAGGCCATATTCAGGAGGCTTACTCCGGAGAAAAAGAGCAGGTTCATTGAAAGCCGTGAGCTGCGCATAGACTGTGAGAGCAGGCGGGTCACCGTTTCCGGAAGAGAGATCAATCTCACCGCCAAGGAATTTGACCTGCTGGAGCTCCTTGCCCTTAATCCCCTGAAGGTCTACACCAGGGAGGATCTGCTTTCCGCGGTCTGGGGAAAGGATTACACCGGAGACGTCAGGACGGTGGACGTCCATATGAGAAGGCTTCGCGAAAAGGTTGAGGATAACCCGAGCGAGCCCAAGTATGTTCAGACGAGATGGGGTGTGGGCTATTTTTTCCAAAATTAAAGATCTTATCTTAGGATCCTTCATTTTTAAAAGTCTAAAATTCAGGATAATCCTGCTCCTTCTTCTGGTGGGCACCATACCCACCGTCATAACCAGGAGCGCGATCCTGGCAAGCTACGAGAAAAACGCCGTGGCTTCCAGGAATACGGATCTTTCCATCCAGTGTAACATTCTGTCAGACTATCTTCTTTCCACTGCGTACCTGACCGATACAGGTCAGGAGGCGGTGAACTCGGAGATAGACCAGATGGCAAATCTATACGACGGCAGGGTCATCATCATTGACCGTGATTTCAGGGCCGTCAAAGACACCTATGGCCTTTATGATTCAAAAACCATCATATCGGAGGATGTGATGCAGGCGTTTTCGGGGAAAAGCTCTACGGGCTACGATCCCGTGAACCGCTATGTTGAGGTTGTCATGCCCATTGCGGCCCGCCACGGAAGCAAGACTGAGGGCATTATCATTGCAAGCGCGTCCACTGACTTCATAGTCGCGGAAATGGACGTGCTTAAAAGGAATGCCCTCATTTTTGAGGTGATCGTGACGCTGTGCATCATAGCGCTTTCAATCCTTGCGGCGAATCTGCTGGTGCTCCCCTTTGACCGGGTGACGCAGGCCATAAGCAAGATAGAAGCAGGCTACGAGCAGGAAGTGCTGGATGTCAGGAGCTACACCGAGATGGACTCCATCATCGGCGCTCTTAACCAGCTTCTGGGCAGGATGAAGGTGCTGGATGATTCGCGCCAGGAATTCGTGTCAAACGTGTCCCATGAGCTGAAGACCCCGCTTGCCTCCATGAAGGTGCTTGCGGACTCGCTGGTGACCATGGGGGACGGCGCCACGCTGGAGATGTACCGGGAATTTATGGGGGACATAACCTCTGAGATCGACCGCGAGAATACCATAATCACAGACCTGCTTTCACTGGTCAAAATGGACAAGACCGCGGGCACTCTGAACATAAAGCCCACAAACATAAACGAGCTCACGGAGCTGATACTGAAGCGGCTCAGGCCCATTGCCGACCAGAGCGGCATCGAGCTCGTGTTCGAATCGGTCAGGCCCGTGGAGGCGGAGGTGGATGAGGTGAAGCTCACCCTTGCCTTTTCGAACCTGGTGGAAAATGCCATAAAGTATAATCGAAAAGACGGCTGGGTGAGAGTGGTGCTGGATGCGGATCATCAGTTTTTTGTGCTGACGGTGACGGACAGCGGCATAGGCATTCCCCAGGACTGCCTGGATCATGTTTTTGAGAGATTCTACAGGGTGGATAAATCCCACTCCAGGGAGATAGGTGGCACGGGCCTGGGGCTTGCAATAACCAGGAGCGCCATACTCATGCACAGAGGGGCCATAAAGGTTAATTCAAAGGAGGGAGTGGGCACTGAATTCGCGGTGCGCATTCCGCTGACATATATCGTATGACTATTAAAAGAGTGACATTCATCAGTTTAATAATGCTTCTGCTTTTTCTCCTTGCAGGCTGCAACGGGGATAAAAACAGGGTCCGGGGAGATCTCCAGGACCCTGTTGAGGATACCGAGGCCTATGTGTTTTACCTTAACCGTGAGAACACGGGGATACGCAGTCAGGTCTACAAGGGCGCAATGGACGTGGACTCTCTGGCGGATGCTCTTGCATCGCAGCCGCAGGACACCACCCTCAAAAATGTACTGGGAGAGGTGGTATCCATAGAATCCAAAACCCTTTCTTCGGGGGCACTGGTGCTTGATTTTTCAAAGGAGTATAAGGAGCTGGATCCGGTGGTTGAGGTGCTTTTCAGGGC
>JAEEZH010000029.1 GCA_016288495.1 Lachnospiraceae bacterium | reverse complement strand
TGCTGTGTCACCCTTCGTTCAGGATGACAGAAGTGCGATGCTGTGTCACCCTTCGTTCAGGATGACAGAAGTGCGATGCTGTGTCACCCTTCGTTCAGGATGACAGAAGTGCAATGCTGTGTCACCCTTCGTTCAGGATGACAAAAGTGCAATGCTGTGTCACTCTTCGTTAAGCTTCCAAAGAATGACATCCTCGCCCATAGCCTCTTCCGGCTTCTGATTGTCCCCGCATTTTACGATATCTCCCTTTCCCAGGGTCTTATCCGTCCTAAAGGACACACAGCGCTCCATAAAAAAGTCCGTCGCCTTTCCCTTGGCAGAGTACAGGTCAAAATTGGACTTTTCGTTGTCATAGGCCAGGCAGTCGTAAAGCTTCGGATCGGGACATCTGTTTGAGTCAAAGCCGTCCGCCTTATTCCTGTAGGCCACGCTGCCCCTGACCACATGAGCGCCGGGGATGGACTCCCCGCCCAGTTTGAAGCCGTTTCCGTTGCCTGCGCTTTTTCTCCCGCCGTCCCGATGCACATAACCGTTTTCATAGGCCACACAGTTCTCGATCCTGACAGATCCTATCCTGCCGGTCTCCGACTTGGTGTACAGGTCGAAACCATCGTCGGCGTTATTGTGGGAGACGCAGTTGACAAAAGCATTCCCCTCACCCGCCATCAGCTTGCAGGCAAAACCGTCCGCCAGATCACCGCCGGCATCGCAGTTTTCATACGAGATACAGTCTTTTATAAGGTTATGATGAGGCCAGAGGAGCTCGTTATCCCGGTCCGTCTCATCCCGTCTGATGGAAGTATTGGCGGCCAGGATACAGATCCCCACGTTTCCGTTGTGATGAGCCTCTATCCTCTCCAGCAGGTTATGATGTCCCGCCAGCCAGATACCCGTATTCCGATCCGGCGTGTTCCTTATCTCTATGTCGGAAATATGCCAGTAACAGCCGGATATGAAAAAGCCTCCGCCCAAAGACCCGGCACCTGCCATATCCTTAAAGTCAAAGACAGCCTTTCCCCCGTCGCCCCTCATTACCACAGGCTTATCCGAAGTACCGTCCGTTCCCCTTTCTATAAAAAGGCGATGTGAAAACCCATACACGCCGCTCTTAAGGAGGATCTCCTGTCCCGGAGCCGCAAAGGCCACCGCCGTCCTTATATCCACGGGATCATCCTCACTGCCCGCTGCTCCGGCCGTCCCCTCGGGAGACACATGGATCTGCCCGGAAGGAAAGCTCCTGTATACCACAGACAATTCCCGATGAAGCGTCTCATAGGAATCCAGACAGTTATAGATATTCTCCGGATGCGCTTCGTCATATCCGTAGTGATAGGACTCATCCGGGGTAAATTCGGAAGAAAACCTGTTGAACCCTGCCTTGAGACGGGACGGGATATAGGTATTCTTATCTGCAAAGACCTCACCTTCAAAAATGACGCCCTCTTCCCCCGTCACCTTTAACATCCCGTTCCAGGCAGGTCTGTATGCGAGGGTATAATCCTCCCGGTTCGCCGTATCAGCGGCAATAAAGCGGGAGTCATTGTCAAAAAACACCCTGTCATGGGCACGGGTAGGCTCATCCTCTTCCCGGTCCCTTATCTCCAGGTGAATATCGGAAAAACTCACATCCGCATTTCTCGCGGCAAAAAATCCGGCATAGACATAGCCCTCGTCCAGCTTTTCCAGCATGCCGGGCTCGCCTGCTGCCTTTTCCACATCCGCCCTTATCTCCCCGTCCTTATAGTACCTGGGATCAAAATAAGTCTTTGAACCCTTTATCTTTCCGTCAGGACTCTCATAGGACAGGGTATAACCGGAGTTATCCTTTGTAATGCAAAAGATAAAATCTTCATAGACAAGCTCATCCGGCGTATTCTCCGCCTCAGCCATCAGCCTGCCCCTGCCGTAGGCTGTCTCTCCGGACTTTGTCTCATCGAATTCATGGGGCAGGACATAGTTCCCCGCGATATTGTAAGTACCCGCTCCCAGCTTTGCGCAGCTGTGTTCCAGCATGGTCTGGTCCTGATAAAAATACCTGCCCATGGCCTTTGAGGGATCATCCTTGAACTCCTGAAGGTTATCCTTTGTCACACCGTATCTTGCCAGGGCGGATACTCCCTGGAACATCACTATCCTGTTCTCATCATCGCTGCCCTTATAGGAATCACTGGCCGCGTCATAAAAATACATACCCTTGGTGACCAGCGCCATCAGCGAATTGTTCCAGAAATCATGCTCCCCCGTCTCACCGATCCGGTCGCAGGCCATCATTCCGAAGCCCTCCTGGCCGTTGGTAAAGGACCAGTCATTTATATGCATCTTCGCTCTCAGCGTAAAATTTTTATCGCTTTTTACAGGCGTATAATAAAAAGAAAGCCCGTCATGGGACAGAGGTATTATCTTACCGGAATTCTTAAGGGAATACACTCTCACGACGCGCCCGTCGGCACTTTTCCTGAAGCCGCAAAGCCTGTCGTCCGTGGAGGAATTGGTGCCAAAGCTTTTGAATTCCCATTTTACTTTATCTTTGATATTTTGACTCATTCCGATCTCCTTAAGTCAGCAACTCCGCATCCCCTCCGGCTTCACTCTCCCTTTTCAGACCGATCATATATCTGACACACACAACAGCCGTGAATAGCAAAACGGCCAAAGCAACAAAGGTGAACCATCTGTCGGGATACTCCCTGAAAAAACCGCTTATCAGGGCGGAAAGATTGGCATTCATGTGAAACAGTATCGTCCATAAAAGTCCCCCGCAGCATTCATATGTAAAACACATGAGAAGAGCCATAAAAAAGGCATAGATGAACTGCACCAGATTGCCGTGATACAGGGCAAAAGCCAGGGAAGAGATAAAGACGAACAGGGGCACGCTCTTTTTTCCGGCGTCCCGGCCCCTGAATCTTTTTATCAGACGAAGGGGAATGGCATAAAACAGTCCCCTGAATATCATCTCCTCATATATCGGTGCGATAAAAACAGCCATCAGCACAAGGACCGACGGATCCATGGACTGCATGACCTTAAGAGCATCCTGATAACCCGCGGAGCTTTCCGAAAGTCCGGTCAGGAACACCAGCTGGTTTAACAAAACCGCCGATGATACAGCCAGTGCCACCACCGCAAAAAACTTATGATACTGCCTTTTCAAACACTTCCACCCATCCGAAAGGATCTATTTTCCGTTTCCCAGCGCCATCGCCCTCACCTTTTCCATGGCGACGCCTACGGGCTTCACACAAAGGATCGCAACGGTGATGATCGCTTCGACCCCCATATAGGCAAAATTATAACATAAAGGATAAACAACCGAAAGTGCCTTTGGAAATTCTTCCGGCATGTAATCCATCCAGAAAAGATAGCTGGCTATGCAGGTAAACAGGAACCTGCCGGCAACAGCCACTATATAACCGATCAGAAGACCTTTTTTTAATTTGGTGAAGAAACCCGAAAATCCCAGAGCGGTGAAGGCCAGCAGATAATCAAAGAGGACCTGTAAAGGGGAAACGATATAGCTGCCTCCCCCCTGGACGAACTGAAGAATGCTGTATGCAAAAGCACAGACCAGTCCGATCCTGGGGCCGTACCAGTAGCCGATCAGGCAGACAAAAAGCATGGAACAAAGCGTCACCGAACCGCCCCAGGGCATATGGATGAGCTTCACATAGGACAGAGCGTAGGCCAGTGCCAACGCCACTCCCGCAAAGGCGAGCTGCCTTACGGAAAACAAAGACTCCTTCTTTGAATTCTCCTTGCCCTTGGACAGAGCCTTGTCGAATTTTTCGTTTGCCAGGGCTGCCGCTGCAAACAGAATAAGCGCGATCACCAGACACAGTATGGTACCGGCCTTCGTAAGGGAATAATATCCGTCGTTTGCTTCCAGAAATAACTGCATAATAAAACCTCCTGCGATCAATACAGCAGGAGGTAAACAAAAGTCATCGAAAACAGGATGACAGCTTCCCTACGACGGCATTATCCGTATCAGGTAATAAGGGTCGGCCGCGGCCTCTCAGCAATATGCTCCCCCAGCTGTAATTATTATAGTATCGGAGAACATTGTATTACTGCAGCGAAAAATTGTCAATACAAACCGGGCTCCTTCTCACCATCCGTCTCAGGTCACCGCCGGGCCGCCCATATCACACGTCCCCATCAGTCATGGACCACAACGCAATAGTTTTCTTTGTCATATACATAGTCATACAGATCATAGGCAAACTGCCGGGGCAGATTGATACAGCCGTGGGATCCGTCGCGAAGGTAGATCTCACCTCCGAACCTGCCTCTCCAGCTGGCGTCATGAAGTCCCACTCCGGAATTGGTGATCCTCATCCATCTGTTTACAAAAGAAGCGTAACCCGGTCCTCTCAGGGTCTTATTCTTCATCTTCTCGGAAATGAAGAATATCCCGGAGGGTGTCTTGCGCTTGGGATAAAGCCCGGTCACGCAGTCGTCATCCATTATCAGCCTGCCGTTTTCATACACATACACATGCTGGTTCTTTTTATCCACCTCTATGTAATCCCTGGGCAGATTCCAGTCAAGGTCCTGGATCATTATGGGTTTTCTGTTTTCCTCGGGCTCGCCCAGTGACCTGAATTTTTCCAGCACATATTCGGTCTCCGCCTTTGTATCCGTGATATGTCCCCAGGTGCCGCCCTTGACCCTGATGACCCCCATATTCGTGGAATTAAAGCTGATGGACTTCTGCCCCGCATCATCCATGGTGAGCATCAGCTTCCTCACCTCTTCTTTTATCTTATCCTCGTCAAAGGTGACCGTGCGTTTCAGCTCATCGAAGACGGGATCCATCCTCATGGCCGATATGGACTGGCCGTTTTCATAGGTGATGGTCAGATCTTTTACCCGGTTATAAAGCTCGGAGAGCTTTTCTCCCCTGTTGTCCGGCTCCACCACATAATAATCCTCAACGCTGAAATTACCGACAGCGGGAAATTCGGATACGATATCCCTTTTCAGGGTATTTGCCGATACCTGGTTGCCCTGGATCGTGTCGGTATAGTGAAGATTTTTATCCAGCTTTGCACTTTCCATTCCCCTGCGGGTGGTGAGGGACAAAAAAGTATCCACACTGTCATCTATCTGTTTTTCGTCCGGGGTGGTCAGATAAGATATGTCTGCTTCGGATATGAAGAGATTGCTGACATCTCCATCCACAAAGGGAGTGTATGTCACATCCACCGGATACTGCCTTTTGATATCTCCCTCATTAAGGGTCAGCTGCATGGTGCGCACCTCGGGAGTCATATCTATATTGATCATATCCCTGTTTATGGGATCATACCTGTATCCGGCGGTATAAAACTTAAACCCGGTGATAAAACATCCGAGGATAAGAAGCATCAATACGCCTAAGGTTATCAGGATAGCCTTTTTCATAATCGTTTTGTAAAGTCAATGAATGTATACAAATATCAACAAACTGTAATTATATCCGAAAAGCGTCCGATTTACAACACATTTGTTTCAGGGCCGGTTATTTTGAAAATGCCTCATGAAGACGTCGTACATCTCATCCTTCACGTTATCGTTAAAATAGGCCCTTCTGTTATAGCAGGCGATGATGGTCATGGCGTGGTCGTCCAAAAGATCGCCTGCATATTTCTCATGAAGGCACATGAGCAGGAATACCATATTCGTGTGGATGATGCCCATCATGACATGTCTCAGAAAGCTGTAGTCCTCGTAGGCGGCAAAATAATACTGCATCAGATAATAGGAATAATATGCACTGCAGATCTTTACGACTCGGGGATGTCTTTTTACGAACTCCTTCCACTGATTATCCCAAACCTTCTGGGAAGCCATCAGATGACGGTATTCTTTTAAGGGAAGAGAAAAGAGCATATAAAGGGCGGGATTGGTCATCCTGAGCCTTGATGAATAAAGTCCCGTATCCAGGATCTCCATAAGTATACCGGAAGCTGCGGGGAAAATACGGGGGCATTTTTCATCGAGAGGCAAAACCTCTGTCTTCTCCCGGTCGAGATAACCCGTATCCCCCAGAACAAAGGCATCCTGAGCCTTCTTTGCATGATCCGCGATCGCTGCCAGCACCCTGTCAAGCCTGTCCGCATCGTCACAGCCTTTCAAAAGCCCCAGCATCTCGTCTCTCTTTGCCATAAGCGCATTCAAAAAGCCATGATCATCATTTGTGGTGCAGATATCGCTTCCCTTTTCGCCCTCATATTCAACAAGCCGGAGATCATCCATATTGTCAAAAAACATCTGCACGGCTTTTATACAGGACAGATCCAGATAGCGCTCCTCAAAAGGGCCGTAATTCCTGTAAAACCTGGGGAATTCACGGCAGGCGGAAGGAAGGAAATCATGCCCCTTTATAAGCTGCAATTCGCACAGTCCAAGCTTCGTATGGAAGGTACAGGTCCTGCAGCCGGTGTTAAAACCCGTGCCGTTTCGAAAGAACATGGCCAGGACAAGCCGCAGTTTAAGAAGGCCCTTCTCCTGCATGAAGCGCTCGAACTCATCCTCCGAGATAGGGATGATCCAGCCGTGGCAGCAGGTGTGGGGGCAGGAGCCCTCGAGGCATTTAAAGTTTTTGTAGTAAGAAATTTCTTTGATAATCATCTCAGTAAGGCGAGGGGAAGGACTCCGTGGTGTCGGGTTGATCCACGTTCTGTAATTAAGGAAAAGGGAATCCCGTCGGGATTCCCTTTTCCTTAATAGCGAGGGGGGGACTTGAACCCCCGACACCACGGGTATGAACCGTGTGCTCTAGCCAGCTGAGCTACCTCGCCACATCCTGTGTTAAACACAAGACAAATGGGACCTATAGGGCTCGAACCTATGACCCTCTGCTTGTAAGGCAGATGCTCTCCCAGCTGAGCTAAGATCCCATTTATATATATGTGTGATCCGAAAAACCACAAACGTGATTATACTATCATTCGGACCCTTCGTCAAGCGATTTTTTCTTTTTTCTTTATTTTTTCGGTCCTCACGGATAAAACCGGTTCTTAAGCCTCATCCTTATCCTCATCCGTCCCGGAAACCTCTTCGCTATCCTCATCCTCTGTCTCAGTCTCAGAAGAGTCGGTATCTGATGCGCTCTCATCCTCAGAAATACTATCCTCATCCGAGGCAGCCACCTGATCGAGATATGAAGGGGCCTCACTCTGGGCTGAGGAACGGCCGCTGTCTATGATATCCAGGGGCTTGTCCTCTTTTACGAAATCGTCCTCGTCAGCCGACAGATCATAGAAACTGAAATCCTTTACGGCCGCACCGCTGTCTGACTTTACCACGCCGGAAGGCTGGTCGGAAATAACGCCCGAAACCTTCTCTCCTATATCCAGCACCACCTTCTTAAGGGATTCCTTAGCCTCGGACACGCCCTCGGAAGAAAGATTGATGGGGAATACATCCTTTATGGAACGCTCCTTCTGCTCTGACTGGTAAGCGCTCTCGCTCAGATAATCCTCCAGCTCCGTATCGTCATCCTCGAAATCATCGAAGTCGTCAAAATCCGCATCCTTGACCTTTTTCATGTAATAAAAATAAGCTCCGGCTGCCGCCACTGCAGCCAGTGCTGCAAACATCAGTGTCTTATTACTCTTTCTGGACATCAGGTAACCCTCCTTGACCTTGTATTAAAATACCTCTTCTATTTTAATCTAAAATGTGTTAAAAATAAAGAAGTTTTTTTATTTTTAAAGGAGATTCGAATGAAGATCGGAAACAAGACTGTTTTAGCCATATTCCTCATGACCCTCGCCGGTGCTGCCGCCGTTACCGGCTGTAAGAAGGCTGAAAAGAACACCGAAATAGTCCTCACCACCCCCTTCGAGGACGATGAGGTGTTCAGGATAGACGAAAGCGCCTGCCATCTCTATGAGGTGAACGTATATATGAGCACCGCCCAGAACCAGTTTGAAAGCCTGTTCGGAGACGAGATCTGGCAGAAGGACCTGGGAGGCATCACCCTGGGGGACCAGCTGAAGGACACCATCCTGGCGCGTCTGGCCCAGATAAAGGTCATGAACCTGCTGGCCGAGGATCACGGCATCACCCTGGACGAAGGGGAGGAAGAGACGGTAAACAAAGCCGCTGCCACCTATAACGCCATGCTGAATGACAGTATAAGGCAGAAGCTTGACATAAACGAAGAGCGGATCGCCGGCATGTACCACGAATACGCCCTGGCCAACAAGGTGTATAACGAACTGACCAGGGATGTGAATCCCGAGATCTCCGACGACGAGGCCAGGACCATCACCGCCAAGCACATACTGATAAAGATCCCCTCTTCCAACAGCACCTCCAACAACGCCACGGCAAAGGAAAAAGCCAGGCTGAAGGCCGCAGACCTTTTAAAACAGCTCAAGGAAGGCGCAGACTTTGATTCCCTGGCGCAAAAATACAGCGAGGACGATCAGATAACCTATTCATTTATGAAAGGGGATATGCCTCAGGCCTTTGAAGAGGCCGCCTTTAATTTAGACACGGACGAGATATCCGACCTGGTGGAGACCAGGTACGGATATCACATCATCAAATGCATCAGTACCTTCAACAGGGAAGAGACTGATCTGAACAAGGAAAAAATAGTCAGAGAACAGAAGAACGAAGTATTCAACGACATCTATACCGATTTCGTCCAGACACTCTATTCCAACCTGAACTCAGAGCTTTGGGATTCACTTTCCTTCTCTCCCGGGGAGGAGGAAAATGTATCCGGCTTCTTTGACGTATACAACGACATGGTCAGGTAAAGCTCTCCGGAGCTTTACCCTCACTTTCTGGTTACCACCTTTATCTTAAGGGTATATTTCTTTCCATATGCGGCAAAGGGTATGCTGCAGCTTCCCTTATAGGCCGTCTTGCCCCTTACATGGAGCTTCTTATCATCACCCAGTATGAACTTAAGTCCGGTAATGTCGGGAACCGCATTTCCCGCAGCATCATAAAATACTACGCCGGCCTTGTTCTTTGCCTTATCGGTAAGGACCTTTCCCGTGAAGGTCATATCCATGGATATGTCAAATTCACTGTCCTCATATACCTGTGCGCTGAGCTTCTTCATAGGCTTTGCCAGTCCGTTTCCGGATACGTTCACGGTAGGATCCTTGATGATCAGGGTGAGGTTCACGGTGGTGTTGCCTCCGTTTATCTTATACGAGAACTTCACGCCGCTTGAAGTCGTAGCCTTCTTGGCCTTCAAAACGCCCTTGGAATTCACTCCGATCAGCTTCTTCCCGACTGCATCCACCTGAAGGCTCTTTTTCTCATAGCCTGCAAGTGTGATCTTATCTCCCTTATTTACGGTGAGCACTCTGTCCAGGCTGGTCTCTGTGGTCTGTATATCCAGGGTAAAGGTCTTGCCGTCGGCCGAAGGAGTGACCACGGCGGTATCCTCAGCCGAGCCCATACCTTTTTCCATGGCGTCCTTCGCCTTTTCCTCTTCGGTAGGCTCCACCTCCGGCACAGGATCGGGGATCAGGGTGTCTGTCTGCTGAATGTAATAAATATATGTGTCTTTCTGATAATTTTTGGTACCGATATAATATTTTCCGGGGGTGTTCAAAGTGAAGCTGACCCCTGAAAAGGCTTTCTTCTTAAGCTGAAGAGTCATACCCTCGTCAAAAAGAGAGCCGTCCGCCTTATACACCGCCAGCCTGGCCCCGGCCTCATCAGCATATGCGTATGTAGTGACCGTGGTATAGGCTTTTTCCGGAACGGTGAATTCCACACATCTGGCCAGATAACCCTCATCGCATAACTCAGGATCGCCGTTCAGCACCAGCCTCTTCTTCAGGCCGGCATTCTGTCCGTCTTCAAAGTAAGCGAAATCGGCCTCGGACTTTGCATCCCCGAGAGTCATCTGCTTTCCTGTACCCGCCTTCACGGTAAAATACTCGTTTCCAAAAGTAGCGGGAATGGCAGGGGTCTTGGAAGGATTGGGGAATTTTCCGCCGTCTACCTGATACAGGGAAAGATTCAGGATCTTTCCGTCGGTGGGAATGGTTATCGCCTTACCCTCCAGCTTAGCCTGGTTAAACTGCGCGCTTGTAAGAGGTGCCTCATCAAATTCCTGATATTTACCCTGGGACAGATCTGCTCCCAGAGCCTTATTCACTCTGGACCAGCTGTATGCGGGACTTTGTTCGCTCACCTCAAACAGACCGCCCAGAGCCAGGTTGCCGTCGGAATTTCTCCAGACCTTATCAAAATCCGTGGTTGCATAAGCAGGCACATCCACAGATACAAAGGTATGCTCATCAAGGACCTTTTCCAGCTTTTCCCCGGCCATGGAGGAGGAAACAATAGCCGTCGTATCACCAATATGATAGCTTCCGTCGTTACCCTGCAGAACGCAATGGTCTATGGTAGCGTTGAATTTATCCAGACCATTGGGGGCAGCGGATGATGAATATACCGACAGCAGATCTGACGACTGGCCTCCCACTTCCTGTTCAAACCCGTAATTTCTTTGCCCTCTTACGAATCCATTTCCTTTTCCGTTGTTATAAGATGTACATTTTCTGATCTCTATGGGAGCTGTATTATTGTTGTCCGTAAAACCATGACCCACATTATCAAAGGCAAGGCAGTTCATCACCCGGTTAGGTACTGCCCAGTCTTTACTTCCCAGCTTGAAGCCGTTTCCGTCACCTTCCTTTGAGGTAGTACCGTCAGACATATAACCGTTGCCGAAGGCGATACAGTTTATAATGGTACAGGCCTCATTGGGGAAATTATCATCCTTTGCAAAAAGATCCCAGCCGTCGTCGCTGTTGCAGTAAGCTATACAGCCCGAAAAAACATTTCCACTTCCCAACTGTATCTTTGCGGCAAAACCGTCCGCATCCTCTCCGTATTTCGGGCGGAAATCATCATAGTTATCATGGGAAGTACAGTTAAGGACCAGATTGTCATGAGCCCAGTCTGCCCTTCTGTCACCGCCGCCGCTTATCTGCAGTCCCGAATCACGGTTATGATGGAAGAGGCAGTTTTCGATCTTGTTATTGGATCCGCTCACCTGCAGACCCACGCCGGGTACATGGCATATCTCTATATCGGACAGTTCCCAGTAACTTCCGGTAAGCTTTATTCCTCCATTATCCTTATCATATCCATCATTATCCGCATCAAGCGAAGCATGATTGGGATGGGTCGAAAAATCAAGCACGGCCTTTCCGCCGTCACCCTTAAGCTTTATATGGTCAACATCGGTTCCCAAAGCGGAAGCCGTAAAGGTGACCGCACTCACATAAGAACCTGCAGGGATGCGGATCTCATCTCCGGGCTTTGCATTCTTAAGAGCGGTCCCCAGGTTAATGGGATCGGCCTTGGTGCCCGCTGCATTTTCCGATGCGGTGGGAGTCGCATAGACCACCGCTCCGTCGCCGTTGGTCTCCTCTTCGGATGAGGCGCATCCTAAGAGCTCCTCCGACAGATCGGAGGGATCTACCGAGGCAAAATCCGACGCATCAAAGACTTCCGTATTCACAGCCCCTGTCGCACACTGACGCACCGACACTGCGGAGTATTCCTTCGCCGATACGGGACAGAAAGCGGAAAAGACCATGGCTGCGCTTAATATGATCGAAAATACCGATTTGATCTTTTTGTTTCTCATGATTTCGTTCTCCTTTTTTAAGATTCTTCCTGTTGCTTCGCAACCCCTCGCCGGGGCGGCATCACATCACTTCGTAATGTGATATGCGTCGCTTCGCTCAGAATGACAAAGCTGGATGTTATTTCTTGCTTCCTTTTATCTGGGCTACTATATGATCCTTAAGGTTCCTGGCCTTATCCTTCATCCTCTTGTTTGCCACAGGTGAAGTGATGATGGCCTGGACCAGCTTTGCGGCCACATCCAGCTGTCCGAATCTGGCAGAGAGGACAGCGATCAGATAATCCACCGTGGATTCATCCATGCCGCACATGGGGAAGGTCTCCGCCTGACGGGCTGCCAGAAAACCGTCCAGGGCATTTCTCAAAAGCTCATTCTCCTCATCATTGCATTCCTTGAGCTTAGCCTCATGATCGGGATCATCCCCGGGCAGGTTCTCTCCCTTTCCCCTGATGACCCAGCCCAGCTTAAGACAGATATAAGCCTTTTCCGAAGCCCTGGCTCTCTTGACTATGGCATTTGCCAGAGCCAGCTTGTAATGCTCTATGGCCACATCGTAGGAGTAGGTATCCGCCTCCATCTCGGCGTTCTTGAAATTCTGTGAAATGTTCGCCTTGATCAGCTTTGCCTGAGGCCCCGTCAGATAAGGGAAAAATCTGGACAGAGCAGCATAACCGCAGACAGGGCAGAGGATCACATCATATTTCAGCGAATCGATGATCTCATATTTGGGTCTTAAGTCCAGATCCGTATCTATGAGTTTTGCCTTGCCTATCTTGACGGTCTTTGTCTTGAACTCCTGATCACAGCAGGGACATTTATATCCCTTGGCAAAAATGAAATCGGACTCCGTCATCACCGGAGCGGTTTCTACCTTTTCTTTTTTATCTTCTTTCTTCTCTTCCTTTTTATCCGTGCCGAATATATCTATGTTAGACAATCCGCCCAGACCAAAGCCTTCAAGGCCCGATAAAATACCCATGTCAAATACCTCTCATAACGGATCACTTAGGGAGCTTGAACGAGCTCTTCAAAGACACGATCCGGTTAAATACCAGGTTATCATCCGATGAATCATGACAGTCCACATTGAAGAAGCCCTGACGGACAAACTGGAACGCATCATAGGGCTTTGCGCCGGCTATGGCGGGCTCTATCATACAGTTATCCATCACCTTTACCGAATCGGGATTTATATTCATGGTACCGTCTTCATTGTAAACGCCCTTTTCCTCATCCACCAGATTCTCATACAGCCTCACTGTGGCTTTCACGGCTTCCTTTGCAGGCACCCAGTGTATAGTCCCCTTTACCTTTCTGGGCATTTCCTTTCCGGTGCCCTGTTTGGTCTCGGGGTCATAGGTGCAGTGCACTACGCCGACCCTGCCGTCCTCATCTTTCTCGAAGCCGGTACAGGTGACAAAATAAGCGTTCATCAATCTGACCTCATTGCCCACAAACAGCCTGTAATACTTTTTAGGCGGCTCCTCCATAAAGTCATCCCTGTCGATATAAAGCTCTCTTTCGAAGGGAACCTGCCTGTCTCCCAGAGCTTCATTCTCCAGATTGTTGGGGATGGTGAGCATCTCTGTCTGATCCTCGGGATAGTTGTCTATCACCAGCTTAATGGGATCGATGGCCGCCATGAGCCTGGGCTTTTTCAGCTTCAGGTCCTCCCTCACGCAATACTCCAGCATGGCGTAATCGGAAGAGGCCTGAGATTTGGAAATACCCGAAAGCTCTATGAACATGCGTATGGCCTCCGGAGTAAAGCCCCTTCTTTTCAGGGCGGCTATGGACACCAGCCTGGGATCATCCCAGCCGTCCACAGTACCGTCCTCCACCAGTTTTTTG
Source organism: Lachnospiraceae bacterium (assembly GCA_016288495.1). Classification (GTDB taxonomy): domain Bacteria; phylum Bacillota; class Clostridia; order Lachnospirales; family Lachnospiraceae; genus UBA1753. The sequence goes on along the minus strand of JAEEZH010000029.1, from coordinate 22,763 downwards.
ATATATCTCTTTCCTGTCACCACATTGGTGAGATAAAGCTTCGCAAATTCTATCTGCCTGGGGGGATTCTCAAATTCCAGTTCCCTTACCACCCAGTCGTACAAGGGCCTGTGATCCTCAAACTCCAGTGTACATATGGAATGTGTGATCCCCTCTATGGCGTCCTCCACGGGATGGGCGTAATCATACATGGGATAGATGCACCACTTGTCGCCGGTATTATGATGGCTCATATGGGCCACTCTGTAGATGACGGGATCCCTCATGTTGATGTTCGGGGACGCCATGTCTATCTTTGCCCTGAGCACCATGGCTCCGTCCTCCACCTCACCGTTCTTCATGGATTCAAACAGCCGCAGGTTGTCCTCTATGCTCCTGTCCCTGTCGGGATCGTCGGTTCCGGGCTCGGAAAAAGAACCCCTGGTGGCGCTTATCTGCTCTGCACTCAAGCTGGACACATAGGCCTTGCCCTTTTTTATGAGCTTTATCGCGCCTTCATACATCCGGTCAAAATAATCGGAGGCAAAATAGATCCGATCGCCGAAATCAGCGCCCAGCCACTCCACGTCACGCTTTATGGACTCCACGAATTCCTGCTTTTCCTTGGTGGGGTTCGTATCGTCGAAACGCAGATTGAATTTACCGCCGTACTCCTTTGCCAGTGAACTGTTAAGGATAATTGACTTTGCATGTCCTATATGCAGATAGCCGTTGGGCTCGGGAGGGAATCTGGTGCACACGTGATCGTACACTCCCTCCTTCAGGTCCTTATCTATCTCTCTCTGGATGAAATGACGGGATATGACCTCCCCGCCTTTTTCCTCCATGTCCTGCACCTGTGTATTTTCCATGTTTTATCTTCCTCCTGGGTGATATTATTTATGTATATAGTCATACTCTTGTTGTTGTCATCCTGAGGCTTTAGCGGAAGTATCTTTTTATTACGATGCCACATCTATCAAGATTCTTCGCTTCGCTCAGAATGACAGAGGGTAAACGCTCAGAATGACAGAGGGTAAACGCTCAGAGTGACAAATGGGAAGGATCTTACCTCGCGGAATGTTTCTCATAGGATTTGAAAAACATCTCCAGCTCCTTGTACTGCTTCTGTATATTCGTCATTTTCTCGGCGCTTCCACCGTTGTCGGGATGGTGGGCCTTTACCAGTTCCTTGTACCTTTTCTTCAGCTCATCCATGCTCTTCACCCCGTCAAAATATCCGGCAGGAGCCATCTTACCGGTATTGCCCTTATAAACATTCCTGCCATGACTGCTCTGGGTCTTATTCCACTTGTCTCTTCTCTCCTCCGACTCCTTGCGGCTTTGTCTTTCCTTTTCTCTTTTCCGCTCTTCCTCCTGGCGCCGGCGCTCATATTCCTTTTCCCTGGCCTGCCTTAATATCCTCTCTTCCCTGCGCCTTAGCTCCTCTTCCTTCTTTTTGGCTTCATTCCTGCGCTTTATCTCTTCCTTTGCCAGTATGGCCTCACGCTCCAGCGCCTTCAGGGTATCGTCATCTATAACCTCTTCCCGGTCATCAGGCCGCATCCCGTCATCCTGCCCGTCATAAAGCGGCTCATCCTCTCCCAGCCTAAGCTCCCGCTCTATGAGAAAATGAAGAATGGGAAGGAAGCCCAGGGTCAGTCCCAGGAACACCAGAAACCAGGCGACAGCCCAGCCTCTTCCCAAAAGCCCCACAACCAGTCCTGAGAATACAAACAGAACGGACATGATGCTGATTATCAAATATATGTTTTCGCCCAGCCTTTTATATACCATCCGGTCCAGCCGGGATAAAAATCTGTTTTCACTAAGTCTGAATCTCATCCGCCTACAGATCCGCTTCTTTTAAATAACGGGCCACCGCATCCTGCCAGGGGGGCAGAGGTGTAAAACCGGCCGCCTTAAGCTTTGACTTGTCCAGGCGGCTGTTAAAAGGTCTGGCAGCCTTGGACAGGCCATACTCAGCCGTGGTTACCGGAGTAACCTTTGTGGACAGACCGTACTGCCTGTAAAACTCCACGCAGAAATCATACCAGCTGATATAGCCCCCCTCGTTCGTGGCGTGATAATAACCGTATTTTTCGGTCTCGTTCATATCAGCCAGCAGAACAGCCAGGTCGGGAGTATAGGTAGGCGTACCCACCTGATCGTTGACCACCCTCACTTCGTCATGGGTCTTGCCCACGCCTATCATGGTCTTTATGAAATTATTGCCGGACAGCCCGAAGACCCAGGCGATCCTGACTATGAAATACTTACTCAGGGTATCTGCCACCGCCAGCTCGCCCTCCAGCTTTGTCTGCCCGTACACATTAAGGGGCGCATAAGCCTTGCAGTCCGGCTCCCAGGGCTTCTCACCCTGGCCGTCGAAGACATAATCGGTGCTGATATAGGTCATCTTTGCATCAAGAGCCTTGACCGCATCGGCAATATTCTGTGTGCCCCCTGCGTTTATGGCTCTTACCTTATCCTTTTTATCCTCATCCTCGGCCGCATCCACCGCAGTCCAGGCCGCGCAGTGGATCACTGCATCGGGTTTTTCACTGCCGATAACGGACAGCACTTTTTCCCTGTCCGTAATATCCATACTGATATAAGGCATGGTCACCACCGGCGAACCATCCATCACCCCGCTGTACTCAAAAGCCAGATCGGAGCCCACTGCCTCGTGGCCCCGTCTGTGCAGCTCGTTCATCACATCATGGCCCAGCTGGCCGTTCACGCCTGTCACAAAAAATTTCATCTCACATCACTCCACAGTCACAGATTTTGCCAGGTTCCTGGGCTTATCCACATCCAGGCCCTTTGCCACCGAAACATAATATCCCAGAAGCTGAAGGGGGATCACCGCAAGGGAACCGATGAAATGCTCGTCCGCCTTGGGCACATAAGTGACAAAATCCGCCGTATCCTCCGCCTCATATTTTCCGTAGGGAGCCACGCCCATAAGGTAAGCCCCTCTTGATTTACACTCCGCCATGTTGCTCACGGTCTTTTCAAAAAGCTCGGGCTGGGTCAGCACGCCTATCACCAGGGTGCCGTTTTCGATAAGGCTGATGGTGCCGTGCTTTAATTCACCTGCCGCATAGGCTTCGGAATGAATATAGCTGATCTCCTTGAGCTTGAGGGAGCCCTCCAGGCAGATGGCATAGTCTATTCCCCTTCCGATGAAGAAGACATCGTGGGCGTTGGCATATTTGGAAGCAAACCACTGGATCCTCTCCTTGTCATCCAGTATCTTCCTGATCTTGTCCGGAATGGCCCGAAGCTCATTCACGTAATAGTCGTATTTTTCCTCATCTATAAGTCCCCTGGCCCGGCCGAATTCCAGGGCCATACAGTAGGCTGCGATGAGCTGTGTGCTGTACGCCTTTGTGGTGGCCACGGATATCTCGGGACCGGCCATGGTATAGAACACGCTGTCCGCCTCCCGGGCTATGCTGCTGCCCCTGACATTCACTATGGCCAGGGTCTTTATGCCTTTATTTTTCGCCTCGCGAAGAGCCGCCAGGGTATCCGCGGTCTCCCCGGACTGACTGATGAGCACCACCAGTGCACCGGGATCCAAAGGAGTCTTTCTGTATCTGAATTCCGATGCCAGCTCCACCCTGACAGGTATCCCCGCCAGATCTTCTATCACATATTGGGCTGCCATACCCACATGCCAGGCGCTGCCGCAGGCCACCATGTAGATCCGGCTGATATCCTTGATCTCATCCTTTGTCATGCCAAGAGAATTAAGGTCTACCCTGCCGTCCTCACCAAGGATGGAACCCAGGGTATCCGAAACAGCCTGGGGCTGCTCATGGATCTCCTTCATCATGAAGTGCTCAAAACCGCCCTTTTCCGCGGACTCCGCATCCCAGGTGATCTCCACCGGTTCCTTCTGCACTTCGTCACCGTCCAGGTTGTAAAAATGAGCCTCGCCGGGTACAAGCTTGGCAAATTCCAGATTATCGATGTAGTAAACCGTCCTGGTATACTTCAGGATAGCGGGAACGTCGGATGCCACATAGGTCTCGCCGTCCGCGATGCCTATGATCATGGGGCTGTCCTTCCTGGCCACCCAGATCTCACCGGGATAATCCTTGAACATGAGCTCCAGGGCGTAACTGCCGCGGACACGCACCATGGTCTTTGCGATGGCGTCGATGGGACCCAGCTTGTATTTCTTGTAATAATAATCCACAAGCTTTATCACCACTTCCGTATCCGTCTGGCTGTAAAATTTATAATCATGACGGGAAAGCTTGGAACGAAGCTCCGTATAGTTTTCGATTATGCCGTTGTGAACGCCAACCACATCGGACTCCACCTCGCCGGAAGCACTTCCTGTGCAGTTGCCGCTCACATGGGGATGGGCGTTGGCCTGGTTGACCCCGCCGTGGGTAGCCCATCTGGTATGCCCTATGCCGCAGGTGCCGGGCAGGGCGTTACCGTTGTCCGTTTTCTCTATCAGAGCCTTGAGCTTGCCGGTGGCCTTTACCACCTCAGCCAGTTCTTCCCCGTTCCTTACTGCCAGGCCGGCCGAGTCATAGCCTCTGTATTCCAGTTTCGACAGCCCCTCCAGAAGGATCGGGGCAGCCTGTCTTTTTCCTGTAAATCCTACTATTCCACACATATTGTATTCTCCTAAATCATATATTTACATCTGCACAACTGTCATCCTGTTTACACATACACTGTTGTCATCCTGAGCAATAACTACAATGTTGTCATCCTGAGCAATAACTACAATGTTGTCATCCTGAGCAATAACTACAATGTTGTCATCCTGAGGCTTTAGCCGAAGGATCTTTTTATTGCGATGCCTCATCTGTCAAGATTCTTCGCTTCGCTCAGAATGACAAAGGGGAGCGAAGAATGACAAAGGAGAGGGTCAGCACAGGTACCCGCAAGACAGGAGCTCCTCCCTGCCTGCCTTGAACTCGCCCTTGCCCTCCTGGTCGGTTATGGTGTATTCATCCTCGCTCTCCCTGACGGCATTGTAGTAAACATCCTTTTCCACATGCCCCATGAAAAGATCCTTTGTCTGTACGCAGAAAAACCTCTGCTGCTTCTTTTTTATCATATCAGTCTCCTGTTAAGATTCTACCTGTTGCTACGCAACCCCTCGCCGGGGCGGCATCACACCATTTCATGGTGCGATATGCGTCGTCACTGCGTTCCTCAGAATGACAATGTCCGGGGTCATCCTGAGGCTTTAGCCGAAGGATCTTTTTCATAACTCACCCCGTACTGCCTGTAGATTCCTATGGCAATGCACGACAGATTATTATACCATCTTTTGATGTAAATCTCAAATCAAATCCCCGTCCCCGGCTATACATACAGCTCCATATCCGAAAACAGCTCAAATATCTCGGGCTCCGGCCGTTCAAACGTCTGGTATATCCTGTTCCCGAAGTGCATGACGCTCTGTATGGCTGGCCTGAAATTCTCCCACTTCTCCTCCCCCGCCGAAGGACGTCCCGTCCTGATGAAATCAAGGAAAGCTCCATGGAAGGCTGAGGACATCTTCTTATAGCGCCTGCTTTTCATATCCCGGCGGTACATGATGGAATAGGGTCCCTCCTTTGTACCCAGGGCCGGACATATATCCATGGTATGGGTGCTGCCCCACCTGAGGATCCGGGACAGGGGAGTCTCATATTCAAAACGGTACACATAAGTGTGATCATTGTGCTTGCTCTGGGCTATGGCCATCTTCATGGTATCCGCCCAGAACAGCCTGTCCCGGTTTACGGCCCTGACAGCCTTTTTTTCTCCCAAAGCATCGTAGATCCTGTGAAAATCCCTTCTCTTGTGGGCATATCCCGTGACCCGGAGCATGCCTTCCACATCCTCCCAACTCATGCAGCACAGCCTCAAAAACCAGAACAGCGCTCCCTCATCCCCGCAGGTGCCGAAGATGCATGCTATATCCCCCATCTCCCCCTTCTCAAAAGCGGTAAGGGGCTTATGGGGTATGAGATCATCTATGACAGGCCCCGGGGTGACTATCCCCGGATATTCGGTGTCATTGCCGGTAAAAATGACCTCGCAGCCCTTTTTGAGCTCCGATACATCCATCTCCCTAAGCTTTTTCACTTCGCCCTGATCAAGTCCCAGGGTGGCAAAATACTTTTCCCTGTATATGGCCTGCAGCCTGTCCGTGGTGATATTGGACAGAACGGCACTCATCAGTATGGCTCTGTGAAAATACCCCCTTGCCCGGGGAGAAGCCATAAGGGCTGCCACTGCCGTGCCTCCCGCGGACTCACCGCAGAGGGTCACCCGCTCCGGATCTCCGCCGAAAACCGCTATATTCTCATGCACCCACTTAAGGGCCATGATCATGTCCGAAATACCACAGTTGGATTCAAAAGAAGGATCCAGCATGGAAAAGTCATAAAAGCCCAGAACTCCCAGACGATAATTAAACGATACGGCCACTATCCCCTCATGGGAGAAAGCATCCAGCTGAAGATCCTTTGAAGCGCTGTCTCCCGCATGGTGCGAGCCACCGAAAATATATACAAAGACAGGTGCCTTTATGGCACCCTTAAAAGACCAGACATTGAGCGTCAGGCAGTCCTCGCTCTGATTGGGTCCGACGTTCATCAATGCCCCGAACCTGCCTCCCGACATCTGCACGGGAGATGCCTTATGGGAATCACACCTTATGATACCTTCCCTTTTTTCAAAGGGTCTGGCTCTTTTAAAGCGCAGCTCCCCGATGGGAGGCTCGGCATAGGGAATGCCGAGCCACTTTAAATATCTGCCTTCGCTGTCACCTGCCACACCGCTGACTACACCGGATGTGGTCTCTATGTTAAGCTTCATAAAACGTCTATGTACGCGGGAGTCAGATCCTCCCCATACTTCTCCTTCATCTCTTCTTTAAGAGCCTCTGCGTCAAAGCCCTCTTCTGCGTCCACCTCTGCCCGTAACACAAATATGCTGTTTTCAGGATCGTATGCCATAAAGGCCTTTGCGCTGTTTATCTGATCGAAGGATAAAAGCGCTTCCTCCACAGCGGCCAGGTCCGTATATTTCCTTCCCTTGTGACCTTCAAACAGAACCCTTCTGCCATGCATGTGCAGAAAGTCCACCGTATTATCCGGAAGGACTCTGGCTATGAGTCCCGTATTGTATACCATGCCGGGTCCGTAGGGATACTGCTGTGACTCCACGAATTCATCCGGCTCATAGTTCATGATATACAAAGATCCCCAGGCTCCGTAAGGCTTTTTGTGATAGCTTTCATCCAGCACATAAAGGCGTATGGGCTCATCGGGCTCCACCCCTGAGATGATGGTACGCCCTGCAGCCTCGTGCAGATCTGCCGCATTCACATACAGGCCTCTGGGATATACCTCCTTGGGCAGATGATATTTCAGCATCCTGACGGAGGTCTCCTCGGTCATGGCCTTAAGAATGGACTCAAAGCAGAGAAGGAAGATCTCCATTACCTCGGGAGCGAAACGGTTCTTCCAGTAACGCAGTTCCACATAATATCCCCTGTCATCATACATGACCATCAGATGGAAGGGCAGGGAATCCAGCTGCACATGTACCCTCTCGGTGCCCTCTCCCGGCATCTGCACGTCCAGGATGTCACCCTGGAACTGGAAGAACATCTCTGACGCCCTGGACATGGGAGTCTTCGTCTTCATGGTCTGCAGTATCTGCTTACCCGTCTTTCGTATGAGCTGTTCCATGGTCTCATGGGGCGTCACCGTATATCTGGAAAAATATGTCAGGAAAAGGGCACAGGCTATCCGGCTGTAACGGCTGTCCGTCCTGCCGCTGTGAATGGAGGTGCTGAACACATCGTTCTCACCGGAAAACAGGCTCACCATATAATTAAATGCAGTGATAAAATATGCATTTTCGGATACGCCGTGCTCCCTGCCGTAGTTTATGACGTCCTTTCTTCCCAGGGACTCTAAGCGGCGCTTGATCACCGCATTGTCTCCCTTTGTAAGGTCGGCGCCGGGAGCCTCGGTATTCAGGATGCTCCGGTTCATCCTCAAGCCCTTCATCAGGGAATCCACATAGGCCACATCCTTTGCCCTGGTGCCGTCCTGCATGCCGGCACAGGTCTCCAGCATGTATTCGAAACCTGTATAATCCTTTTCACCCTCAAAAGGCTCATCGTCGTAGGCCTTTTTGAGATCCTCCATGATGATGTTCATGGTCATGCCATCCCCCATGAAATGCGCCACATCAAAGAAGATATATTTATGGGACTCGCTTTCCAGGAACTTGATATGTACCAGAGAAGGGTCATTCCTGAAATTAAAGCCCACTATGCTGTTCTGGATCTCTTCCTGGGCATTCTCTTCCTTTATCTGCTGCAAAGGTATGTCCACCACCCTGTCGTCCATCCTGTACACCCCGAAGTACCCTGTCTCCGTGGGCTTTACCAGGGCCTTAAGGGTGGGATGGGCATCCAGCACCTTATATACTGCCTTTTTAAGCCTGTCAAAATCTATATCCTTGCTCATCCTGAAGGAGAAGGGCAGATTGCCGGTGGTATTGCCGGGGATGACATAGGCAAAGTACATCTGCATGGAAGTGAGAGGATATACCTCCCTGACAGACAGATCCACCGAAGGCTTCTCATCCTGCTTTTCAAAGAACTCCTCCAGGGCTATGATGGAAGGATGATCCATGAGCTCTGACAGTGAGATCTTTTTATTTATATTCTCGGCTATGTCGGACAGGAACATGGTGGAACCCATGGAATCCAGACCTATCTCGTAAAAATCATCGTCCACGGAGAATTCCATGGTACCCAGCTGCCTTGCCAGCAGGTTAAAGAGAAGCTTCTGCAGATCGGTGGAAGGTGCCTTCAGGGTCTTCTTAAGCTGCTCCTGAGCCATGAGCTCTTCTTCCACCTTTGACCTTATGATCTTTTTGGAAGCGGTCTTTGCAAAAGGCTTGTTCCTGATGATCATCTTGGTGATCTTCTGGTAGGTGGTCAGCTCTTCATTGTGCTCGGCCATGATGCGGTCCAGCTCTGCCTGTATATCCACTATGCCGCTGAGCTGGGCGTATTCGTAATTCGGATACACCTGGGCCACCAGCTTATCCCCGTCCCCGTAAACCATGATATCGGCTATGAGCCTCTCGGGGTCGAATTTATTCTCTATATACTCCGGGGAAACATTTTCACCGTTGCTCAAAATGATAAGGTTCTTGATACGTCCGTTCAGGAAAAGGAAGTCCTCGTCGTCCAGATAACCGGTATCTCCGGTCCGCAAAAAACCATCCTCAGTGATGGCCTCGGCAGTCAGCTCCGGCTCATTATAATAGCCCAGCATGACGGAGGGACTCTTTATCTGGATCTCGCCGTCCACGATACGGATGATGGCTCCGGTGACAGGATGTCCCACGGAGGACAGCTTATCCCTGCGCTCATAGTCAGGGGAAGTGATCTTGGGGGAGCACTCGGACATACCGTAGCCCTGGGCCACGTTGATACCGGCCTTGAGAAGCTGCTCGGACAGATCCGGAGACAGATAGCCTCCTCCGCTGACTATGCGGTTAAGCCTGCCGCCGAACACCTTCGCCTTGATGACCGAGAAATCCTCATCCGGCTCCTGCTGCTGCATGATCTTGAGGCGGTTGATCAGTACCTTTGCCATCATGGGCACCGCCCTCATCACCGTGGGCTCAAAAAGCTGCAGATAATATATGAGCTTTGAGGTATCCTCACACTGGCACAGGGTGGAACCATAACGGAGCACCATCAAAAGGTCACCCGAAATACAGAATATATGATGAATGGGAAGCACATTGAGACATACCTCCCTCTGATCGTCGGAACTGAACAGGTTATCTATGAGATTACCGTGGGAAAGCATGACCCCCTTGCTCACCCCTGTGGTACCGGAGGTATAGATGATGAGAGCGCACTTGTCGCTCTTTATCCTCCAGTCTATCTGCGTGCCTCTGTATACCCTGTGTATCATGGGAACACAGCGCATATTCTTGACAGACTGCATGGCTATATATCGTTTGATGAAGGGACATCTTTCCTTGAGAATATCCAGATATGAACCGAACTCGATATCGATGAAAAGTATATCGGTGTCGGCCCTTTTAAGAGAATCCACCAGCGCGTCTATCCCCATCTGTATATCCATGGGAATGGCGACGCCGCCGGCACAGGGAACCCCCATGAGGACGGTCAGATATTCATAACTGGTCCTGCCCAGAAGTGCAGCATGGGTATCATGTCCGTATTTGGTATTCTGTTCCCTTATATAACCGGCTACGGCAAATACGTCTCCGGCGTATGTGCCGTAGCCCTTTTCAAAGATCGTATCGTCTCTTTCGAATCTGTAAAAGACCCGGTTTTCGAACTCTTTTCTGATCCTTTCGATCAGATCGGGCAGTGTCTTGGTGTTGTTGTATGTGATCATATCGCGAATCCCCCAAATATCTACCGGTCAAAGCTCTTGAGTGCATACTGCCGCGCCCCCCGGATACGGATCCGCGCCTCACCGGTACATTATAAATATGATACCGGAACAGCTCAGCCTACCACGGCCTTATATAATTCCGAAACAGCAACCGAATATATCCTGTCCACGCTGATGATACGGTCCAGGGCGCCGGGCTTAGCGCCTATGCCGTCGGCTATCTTTTCAAGTATGCGCCTCTCGGCATCGTCAAAGCTTCCGTCTATCTTAAGCAGGCCGTAAAGCTCGAAGAGCATGATATTTTTCTCTACCTCGGTCACATCAGGTGCGACCTGGGCCATGAGCGCATCCAGCTCCTGATCGGGATCCGGGATCTCCTCGGGAATACCCATCTCACGACAGAAAGCGCTGAGCAGGGATATCTCGGACTCTGCGAACTCACCGTCTGCCCATGAAGCATGTACACACAGATCAAGGAAATGCTTCTTACCCGTTTCAGATAATCTACTTAAAAACATAACTACATCCTCCTTACACACTTTTATATCCCGGCCGTCAAAACAGCCCACTTGATATTATTTTACCAAAACTTAAGACGGTTGAAAAGCCTTATTTTCAAAAAAAGGCCCGGCCCCCAAAAGGGGGCCGGGCGCTTTCATCACGCGGTCATATAAACCGGCTTTTGCTTTTATCAGTTAACCTTCTTTACAGTCAGGCTGGTCTGATATGCTTTGCCACCGTTAGGTATGGTGAAGATGATGGATTCACCCAGTCTCACGCCATTACTATCCGGTGTAGCAGTTCCATCAACATGGATCACGATTCCCTTGTCCAGAGATTTGCGGGATCCGTCAGCAGCGATGTACTGCAGCTGATACTGGGCATTTGCATACTGGGTATTGTCTACACGGATGTAATTATCTCCATGTCCGTACAGATACTTAGCCTTGTTCTCAGCTGTGTCGGAGATAAGGGATCCGGTCTGCTTCTCCACGTTCACATAATCTGATACGCGAAGCTCATCATCCTTATGAACCTCCATACGGATGAACTCAGTGTCAGAACCTACAAATACTTCATCATCTCTTCCCTCATCCCATACCCAGTTTTCATCATTGATCAAGGATATTCCATAGATAGCATCCGCAGCGGTAGTAGCAGCAAAGAAGCCTGCTCCTGCCTTGCCCTCGGAATTTCTGATGTAATATACCTTGGATCCGAATCCGTAAGGTATGGTCACCGGATTCCTGCCTACGGCAAGAGGTGCCTCCACATGGATATTGTTTACCACGATACCATCCTCAGTAGGAGCCAGGAATGCGGTCTGTCCGGCCTTGAGAGGGAAGGAATAAGAGGTCTCACCCTCTGCCCAGGCAATACCATCACCCAGAGGCTTTCCAAATGAATCAACTACCGTTATGGCAGATTCCTCAGATTCCTCAGGTTCCTCGGCGTCTATTCTGACAACCACATCATTGCCGGTGGTATTGGTCCAGCTGTATACCATGTCAATATCATCTACAGTCACTTCTGCCAGAGGCTTGCCGATGAGAGAATCAAGGGTAGCCGTATATTCGGGAGCTTCAGAGGTCAGGGTAAACTTGAGATCCTCAGCTGATGCATCCGGTGCCGTTGCACGGAAGTAGATCACATCCCCTGCGTTAAGATATACATCTTCAAAGGTGTATACATTATATTTATCCTCTGCGGCCACTTCGTCATCATCAGGCTCAAGAGCATATGCGGAAGGCTTTTCAAACTTAGACTGCTCTGTAGGCTCGAGCTCAGCCTTGAAGCCGTCATCTGCCAGAACTGCCGCACCCTTTTCACCTGAGAACTTAAGGTCATATACGCCTGCTGCGGTTGCCTGATACTTGAACAGGCGGAATACCGATCCGCTCTCCTCATCAGTCATCTTCTTGACAGCAAACTGTACGCCTGCTTTGATCTCAGATGCATCCTTCCAGTAGGACCTGATGCCGGCAGTCACCTTATGATCGTCATCCTCAATGCCAGCCAGAACCACATAGACCTGATCTCCTGCCTTAAGGGCTACAGGAGCTGCTTCATAAACATACTTGCCGTCATCCGCAACAGGTCCACTGATATTCAGATCACCACCGCCGGAAGGCACCTTGTTATACCAGCCATTAACATATGCATTGTTTACCGTATCAGTAAAGGTGAGTACATATACATCATCCTTGTCAACGGTCCAGGTCAGCATCTTGTTCTCTCCCTTTGTCACGGTATACTCTTTTCCGTCAGCCAGAGCCTCGGTAGGATAACTCTTTACGGTAAAGGTCAGTGACAGATCGATCACTTTGCCCTCATCGTTCACGCCGGAATCTACGACGAAATACTTCACCCGGCCCTTTTCAAAGCCAGCGAAAACGTCATAAAGACCACCGGTAACTGCATTGCCGACACCATAAGCCGATGCCGTTTCCTTGCTGTCGTAATCCTTTACTCTGAAGACATCGGTATCCGTAGAATCCTTAAGTTCAAGAGTATAAATATTGGTTGCGGTTGTCTGATAGCTGAACCACTGCTGGGTGTTCTTTGCCACAGTCACCTTAGCGCCGTCTGTCAAAGGTGTGATCACACGCTTTGTTACAACTACGGAGTAGGTCACTTCGCCCTCTTCACCGTTTACGATGTTGATGGACTTCTTGCCTGCGTTCCACTTGCTGAAGCCGGTGCGGTATACGCCTTCTCCGTTCCAGCCTCCGTTCAGGATTGAATTGGGAGCCGCTGTGACCGTATGTGTCTCCTTGGCGTCACTGGGAGTGATCATTACTGAGTAGTAATCCTCTTCCTCCGCACTGAGCTCATAGGTCAGGGTAGCGCTTGCACCCTGGGCGATCTTCACCTCGGTGGTTCCGGGCACCTTCATGATGGTCTTCTGAGGCTTGTAGATCTCCTCACACTTCACCTTGACAGGAGTATCATCGGTATAGCCGTTTACAGGTACATAGAATATCCTGTTGACCTTTGCGCTGGGAGTGGTAACGCTGAATTCATAGATCTTCTTCTCGCCTGAAGGTCCATTAACAGCTATATGTTTCGCATTCTCATACTTGCCATCATAGGATCCCACAGCCCCAAGAGCAGCCGTATCAGGATCATTGGTGAATCTGAAGGTGTAGGTATTATCTTCCTCACCGGTCCATGAAAGCAGCAGGAAAGGCTTATCCTTTGAAGCGGTATATACGCCGCCCACCTTCAGTGCCTCGGCAGGGATCAACTCTGCGGTAGCCGTAATGGCTGCAGTCTCTTCGCCCTCCAGATCGGTCTTTACCAAGAAGTAATCTGCCTGATCCGGCTCTGCCATGGTATAGATGATCCTGTCAAATGAAGACTTTGTCTCTGCATCATAGGTTCCTTCCCATACACCGTCTTCCAGATCCTTGGGATAACCGTTTACGGAATCCTCATGATACCTGTCTACGGTAAACGCCTTATCGGAATTGGAAGTAAAGGTGATCTTGTATAAGCCTGCGGTGGTAGGTCTAAACCTGAACCATGCTCCCATAGTCTCATTTGTGGTATTCAGATTCTTGGTCTGCTTGGCTGTCGTAAAGTCTGTAGGCTCTGCCTTGATCACCGTAACCTTAATGGTCTCGGCTTCCTTATCACTCGGATTCTCGAAGGAGAACAAAAGTCTGTCTTCTGCGTCAAGGTCAAGGCTGCCAATCTCAAGACCATGCTCATTCGCACTCTTAGGCTCGATGGTCAGACTCACACCGTTGGGAAGATCCCCTTTATTCGAGAGAGGATTATCCTTTCCATCATTCGAGCATCTGACGTTAGTACCCTCTTCCACGCCGTCGGTCCTGGTAAAGAGGAATAAGTACTTATCCTTGCCCGTGGAGTTGAAGACAAAGAACTTCTTCTCTTTAGCATTCAGAGTGATGGTAGCGGGCAGCTCCGTAAGAGCTCTCTTCTCCACACGGATGGTCCTGTTGTAGGTATCATTGGTCTCTTCATTGGTCGAATCAGCTCTTTCAAGAGAATCGATCTTAAGGTATACAGTCTCGCCCTCTCTCAGGCTGATAGGAGCAGAAGAAGTAACTATCTCCTCCGCAGGATCACGAGGTGCGGCTATATAATCCTCAATTTCTGCGTCAATAGGCGTGCCTTCCACTGAGTTGCGTCTGAAGTTTACTTCGCCCTGTCCCAGATTCTTGGCATCCTCCTTCTCGCTCCTTACCATGCTGAAGGTATATACATTGGTCTCGGGAGCTCTGAAGTATCTGTACTCGCTCTTTCCTGCAACTGCCATGGCAACTGTATTGCCGGGAAGAGGAGTGATACCGATCTCAGGGATCTGTCTTTCCTTAATGGAAAGAGTAGCCGTTATCTCCTTGGTCTTGTCCTCATCCAGAGCACCGTCCGCCGCGATCATAGCTGAACAGAAGAAGAAGTAATATGTCTCTCCGCCGGTGAGCTCCAGACCATCGATCTGATAATCCTTCTTTCCGGCCACCTTGATCCATTCATAATCAAGCAGTTCATCAGTCAGCCCGGGATAATCATGACCTATCGCGCTGAACAGACCCAGAGCTACGCCTTCAGGTGCGTTCTCATCATTGTCACCCGTAGCAAAATCAAGCACATAAACGCCTGTGGCTGCAGGTGTGAATGCATATACGGAAGGCGTATACCTGGTGGCCTTCAGAGTGCCTGAAGCCTCCCCTGTAGTCTTAGCCTTGAGAGTCTCTGTATCCAGCTTATCCTTAATGACGGAAGCCTTAAGGTTGATGGGCTTTTTAACCTCATCGGGTGATGTATACTGGATACCCACATAAATATGTGAGGTCAGATCTTCATCATCATATTTGGCATCCTTAACCAGAGGGAAGGACGGGCTGGGCTCTATCTCATCAGGAAGAGCGATCTCTACCTCACCAAGGCCACCTGTTATCATCGCACTGGTCTCATTGCCAAACGGTTTGCCACCTATGACAGCTTCCTCATCTCCTGCCATTCCGTTGAGCAGACCTGCCACCTTGTCAAGTGCCGTCTTATCGGATTCACAGAAGGCTACGATCTGAACATTAGCTGCCTCATCCTCGCTGGTCACATCGAATCTCAGCTTGTAACGGTTATCTTCATTGGCAGTAAGTCTGAGCCACTGCATCTCCTTGGACTCCTTCAGGGTGAAGGTGCCCTGATCCTCAAGGTTGGTCCAGCGGAAAGGTGCTACCTTAACAGCCTTTACTCCCTCAGGAATGTAGATCACCATCCTCTGATCCTTTGCCAGATTCACATAACCGATATTCTTGCTGCCTTCACCGATATCCGATGTGGCATCACTTCTGTACTCCTTGACGATCCTGCCGTCCTTGTACTGATAAGTGATCTCATACAGGCCGTCGTCGGGAGCTATGAAGTATACCAGATCTCCTTGGCCTACAGCGGTAAATGAGCCGCCGGCTTCGGTTCCCACCTTGATCTCGGTGGCCATACCGCCGGTTACACTAAATAATCCATAACCACCCTGGCCTGTAATGGAGAAGTATCTGATCTCTCCTGCCTCCATAACGATATTCGTAAAGTTCTTAACTACGCCGCTTTCGCCGCCGCTATACCAGAGAGTATACCAGCCAAAAGCAGGTGCAGTGAAGCTGTACCAGCGGGTCTCACCGTTATCAGGCTCGGTAAACGGACTGTCAAGGCCTACACCCAGGATCTCGGAAGCGCTGACTCTGTCATCCTTTGAAGGATCCTCATCCAGAACAGATACAAAGAAATCAGCCGTTCTCTCATAAGGCTCGTTATCGCCGAAGTATGCTCCCGCATCTCCAACTGCTGCCACATTCACATCCCAGGCAGCTATTACCCTCTTGGTAACGGAGGATACCACATAAACCTGGGTGGTACCGCGGCTCTTTGTGGAAAGCAGGGCCTCAAAGGTACCGGGCTTGGTCTTGACCGTAGCCACCTGCTTGTTTGTGCTCACCCACTTAAGCTTCTCTGTCTTGCGAAGTCTTGCGGAGACATTTTCCAGATCCTCCTCTTCGTCAAGAGGCAGGCAAAGGGTGTAATCATTACCTGTGCGCAGGGTCCTGGCGCCAAGAACAGGATAATCAGTAGCATCATTCTCCTGACCCACTCCGGTGGTAAGCCTGATCTCGGCTCCGTGTCCGTTCACACCGTAAGGACGCATCTTGTCCGTTCCTGCGAGAAGTCCGTAGTATGCAGCGGGTATATCAGTGGTCTTAAACTTCTTGGTAACAGGCTTGGAAGCTTCACTGCCATGCTGTACGATAAAGGATACCGTATACTGGGACAGCCTGGTGAGATGATCTCTCTCACCGGGGATGTATATATCATCCTCTCCTATCACAAAGGAGTTGGGTACATAGCTGACCGCATAATAGTAGCCCTTCTTATCCGCTCTGACGGTATTGGCAAACCACTCTTCGGTATCCTCGTCAAAGCCGTCATACTTCTTATCGTTGAGACAGATGTCACCCACCCAGGAATAAGGGGTATGACGCTCAAAGGAATCAGCCGGTACTATCTCATCGGTATATACCTTGCCACTTGAATCCTTTACGATCATACGCAGGGTAGTATCGGAATCCGGTGCTTTCAGATCTCCCGAATAGGAGAAGCCGAAGGTCGCCCTGTCGTCTGCCACAGCCAGCACCTTTACGCCCTTGACAGGCTCTGCCTTGGGAGCGGGGCCGCTGGTTATGGTGATATCCTGGGATATGGGCGTGGGCGCTGAGTTATCGGATATCGTCAGCTTAAGCTTCGCCTTGGGATTCACTGCCGTGATCTTTATGTCATGTCTCTTGTCATTATATACAGGACAGTTCACGCCCTCTACAACCGCAGGTACCTGCTCGATGACGAAATCGGAGGTCTCCACGGGCTCGAAGGACAGATCGTAGAACTGGCCGGTCTCGGCGCTCTCCTCGATGGGATTAAAGTGAGTATACTTCTTCTCATAATCCGCGATCTTCGTCCTGCCTTCCGTATACTGCAGCAGCTCTGATACCATTATGCTGCTTCCTGCATTGACCTTGCCGGCCTTTGCCTTCATGGCTGTAGGAGTAGCGTCGATGAACAGCTGTGTGCCATCGGTAGCTCCGGAAACCGTATCGATGGCGAGTACCCATGCATGGCCCTTACCCTTCAGGGAAAGCTTGCCGTTCTTGGCTATGGTGGCTATATTGGTCTTGTGATAATAAGCCACGCTGCCATCCTTGAACTTGACCATGGTATAATTCTTTGTTCCCTCAGGTACATCCTTCTTAAAGGTGTTCTTTCCGGCTTCATAGAAATAGCTTCCGCCGCCTTTGCTGCTATTAAACCAAGGAGCATCCGTAACCACATAGACAACCTTCGGGGCCTCATAGATCTTCTTGAGCTCTGCAGTGAGCTTAAGGGGACCATAGAAATAATCACCCTGATCTGCAGCCTTGTTCTGCAGGAAGTCATAATACTTGCCGACTGAGGTTACCATCACGGTCTTATCGGAAAGCTTCACTGAATAGTCATAGAAAGGATGATCACCCAGCTTACCGTTGTCATCTGCATAAGGAACATAGGTTTCCTTATTTGTCCAGTCATACTTGATAGCAGGAGCATTCATGGATATCTTGATCCCGCCGATGACAGCCTTGCCTGTCTTGAAGCTCTTCACGGAACCGGCATGGGAATCGGTTACCACATCGCCGCCGTTTACAGTCCTCATACCGGATACGTTGCGGACATATACGGAATAGGTCTCGCAGGGATCCAGTCCCCACAGGGTGCACGACCTTACCTTGGGATCGGAAGCCTTTGCCCTAGGAGCATCGGCCGTATCTCCCTCGTCAGCCATGAAGAATCCCACTTCCTCAAAGGTACCGTAATAATCACCGTTCTTTACAGCTGCTATCTTCTCTTCAAATGCAGCTTCGTTGATCTTGTCACCCTTAAGGAGATAAATCTCACGGCGCATACCGTTTTCAGGTCTCTTATACTGGATCACTGTGGCAGTGGGTGATGTGATCACCTTGCTGATGGTGGGCTTGGCCACCTCGCTCACGGTGATGGATGCCTTTGCCACGCAGGCTTCCTTACCCTTTGCATCCACGATGGGCTTCTTCACGCCGTATTCATCATAATAGGCCGCAAAGACTTCGATATCCACCTTTGCATTCTTGCCGCCGTCGGTGGCAAGGGCAGTGATGATACCGGCAGGAAGGGTAGTCTTTTTAACATTCGCATTAGTTCCGTTCACAATAGACACAAGACGCTGGGCATCCTTATCGGTAATGGAGATGTACTGGTCACCCTTCACGATCCTGTAACCAAGAAGGATGATATCGGCCTTCTGCTTTTTCTTGATGGTGACATCCAGCTGCTGGGTATCGCCTACAGCCATCTTCTTGTTGAGCTTGTTGAACTTAAGGGACTTGGGTGCCACTGCCTTTGTCAGGTCATCTTCATTGCTTGCCTGGGTCAGATCCACCACATAATCCTCTTTATACTTGCCCCAGTCTACCTGGAAGGTGTAGTTGGGAACCACATCTGCAGGAAGACCGCTGGACAGGAAGGATACTGCGATATTAGGTGTCCTGTCATCATAATGTCCGTCAACGGCGCCGGAATTCCAGCCGCCTATCATGATAGGTGCCTTCTTCGCTGCGTAAGACTTGGCGATAATAAAGTCGCCGAATCGCCCTGAGCCTAACCATCCGCCCACAGCCTCGATGCCGCCGCGATATGCATATCTGGCTTCAAAATCAAGACCGGACAGGATCTTATCGCCGGCAAAGCTCAGCTCCTCGGGAGCATGAAGTCTGAAACGGAATACATTCTTGCCCTTGGAATCGCCGAGAGGACTCTTGGTTCCCCTGTAATCAACGGGGATGCCTTCCAGAGGCTTGATGGTATGAGTATAAGCCACCATACCTGTGGTCTCGTCCTTTACGCCCACGATAGTATCGCTGATCATAACTTCAGCATCACCTGCAAAGGTGTAAGGGTTCACTACCGCAGGAGAGTTCACGGGTACAAAGGTCTGACGAGAAGGATCAACCTTATCGGTGATGCAATAGTCGGTACCGAAGGATACATATGTGGGCACGCCCTTGTCAGCCGTGGTGCCGCCGTTGTATGCTGTCAGGAATTCATCCTCTCTTGCATACCACTGTCCGCCAATGCCGTCCTTGTTGGCACCCTGTACATCGATCCTTACCAGATATGATTCCTTGCTCTCCAGATAAGGAGCTGCACCGAATTTAATATTCTTCCAGCTCTTCTCATCCTTTGTCACTTCATCCATCTTCTGGGCTGCGAATTCATAAGCCTTGATGATCTTTGAAGAATTAGCCAGATCGGCGTCCACGATGCCTGTGTCGGCATCGGCGCTGCCGCCTGCCTGTACCTTGCCCAGGGTAACCTTGTCTACCACATATTTGGCTATATTGTCATTGTCTGCCTCAATACCGGCAGGGATACCGGGCACGGTGGCCTTTGTATCCATATAGCTGTTCTCAAGGATGAGTTCATTTTCCTTTTTGAAGGTGGGGATGAGCTCCAGCTCTCTTCTTTCCACGGAATAAATCGGAGGATTCTCATGATCCGCCTCAGCCCTCTTATAGGTCTCATCAGCCTCCAGGGTGATGCTGATCGTATAATCACCACCGTGAACCGCACCGTTTACCAGACGGGTAGCACTATCCATAAGATATACAGGCTCTGTGTAGGTGGTCTCGTCAGTATGTCCATTATCATCCCAGTTATCCAGATCGGTGGCAAGGATGAAGGGATCCTTGGAATTGTATTCCTTCTCCCTCTGAAGTGTTACGTGAAGTCTGGACTTCGCATCCTTGAGCTCCTCACCGTTATCATCTCTGACCACATGAACGAATTCGTCCATGAACTCGCCGAGGTTGATGGCCTTGCCGTCATAAACCTTCTCAAGGCCTACTGCCTTATCGTCGATCTTGACGGAAACGGGAACCATGTCCGAATAAGCCACATTTACTGCAGCCACGCCGTTGGCGTATTTAACCTGTGACAGATCCTCGCCGTGCTTACCCAGAGCACGTCCGAAGTTGTAGTTTGACAGCTTGGGATAAGTGAGCTTCTCCTCCTCGGTCCAGAAAGCATAATCGCTTACGGATCCTTCATCAAACTCTCTGTAATCAGGGATGCGCTTTAAGTTCAGGTTGTATTTGTTCTTATTGCCTGCCTGATCCTTCTCGGAAAGCTTATCGGAAAGGGCCAGGGGTTTAAGTGAATTGTCCGCAGCCACCTTATCTATCTCAAAGGCTTTGGTTGCATTATCATCAGCCAGGAGCAGGTCTCTCAGGACATTTACCCTGGTGGGCTGCTTCAGCTCTTCACCGCGGTTTCCGTTTGCATCGGATGCATAGAAACGTACTGCGGAGATATAAGAATCGGTCCTGGTGGGATCCACAGTCTGGAGATCCTCCAGTACGTCCTTGGCAGTGAGGCTGCCGTCCGAATAAACCTTTATTCCGGAGGCGGGATCGATACCTGCCACTGCCCACTCACGCTCTACTACATAGTATACATATGCTTCGGGAGCGTCATACCTGAAGTCATCCATGGTCTCGGGTCTGAACTTGACTCCCAGCCTGTATACGCCGGCGTCATAGGGAGCGACAGCCTTATCCTTGTCTACTTCTTCTCCGTTATACCAATAATCATTTGAGTTAATGGGCTCTTCGCCGTCATCATTCAGCACATCATTGACCTTGGTCCAGGTGGCTGCATCGGCGATGGACTTCCACTCCTCATATACCTGCTTGGTCTTGGCATCGGCGTCAGCTGCGGGAGCTGTAAGTGCCAGGGTCTGGGCATCGGGATTCAGCTCTCTTGCCTTATCCAGAAGGAGTGTCAGCACACGATCCTCGTCATCCATCTTGTACCAGTTGTACTCGAAGCGCTCGTCGGTACTCTCTATGTCGGTCACTTCATTCTTTTTATCCGTAACCTTTGACTCCGCGGGAGACAGGGTAGTGTTCACATCATAATAGAAGAGCTTTGCCTTCTTATAATCCTCGCGCTTTGCGTAGATGGGCTCTGCTCCGGTGGGAGCTGAACCATCGGCGCCACCATTCCACTTGAAGGTCTTGGTCAGAGGTGCCGCAAATGAACCCTCAGCTGATGCAAAGCCTGCCTCGGCCGCACCTGCCACGATGGCGCTCACGTCTATCTCACCGGCCTGTCTGTCAGCAGGGATCAGTGTGATAGCCCAGGCATCACGCACTTCCTCGGTGGTAAGGACATGATAACGGGGGCCTGCACCGTTTATGCCGATGCGCCCGACTTCAAACCAGCCATAGTATTCCTCACCGTTTATCTCAACTTCATCACGCCACTGGAATACAGCCTTATCTCCGGTGAATACCACTCTGTAGATCTCATCGCTCTCGATGAACTCGTCATAGTAGTAACCGTTGCCGTTTTCATCGGCGTCTATCCAGCGGTAATAACCCGAGCGGCCCTTGCCGTCACCGGTCACGCTCACTCTCTTCTGGATAGCAAAAACAGGCTGATAAACCTGGGTGGTCGCATATTCTGCATCTACATCATAGGCCGTGCCGAAGGCATCCTCGGGAAGAAGCTTTGATGTATCGATGGCAGAGCCCTCAGTGGTCTCGAATGCCTTGTAGGTGATAAGGTCCAGCACGCTCTGTACTGTCTGCCCGCTGTAGACTGTCAGCACTCTGTTCTCGGAAGCAGTGACTGTCTCGTCGATCACCTTGGGTGCTTCGGTATCGCCGTTATCATAAACAGGCATAACAACAGCCTGGGTCGACTCGATGACAACGCGCTGTGCAGAATAGCTCTGATTATACGAACCGCTGACATCCAGGAACCAGGTCACATGATAATATACGCCTGCCTCGGTCACCTTATCGTCCGGGATCTCCTCATATACGGTAGCGAGTTCTCCCAGATCATAGCGCAGGAAACCTGCATAAAGATCGGCATATTCTTCGGGGGCAAAACCGTAAACGCCCTTAAGCAGCAATTCATCTTCCACAGGACCCACCTGACGGTACCACTTGGATACCAGAAGGCCTGAATCTGCGGAAGGAGTAATATCCTTCTTCTCATCGTCCTCGCTCACAGCGTATACCTTTGCGGTGGGAGTCAGGGTAAAGGGTGTTCCGTCATACTTCTTGGAGAAGGAAGTCTCTGCATACTTGACCTCCACCTCGGTATCCATGGGACTCCTGAAGATGAGATTATGTGTCTGCTCGATCTTGTCGATGGACCATTTCTTTTCCATGCCGGAAGCCAGGACCACATTGTGATGGATCACATAGGTCTTTGACGCTTCAAGGACCGTATCGGCCGCCAGGG
>JAEEZH010000028.1 GCA_016288495.1 Lachnospiraceae bacterium | reverse complement strand
CTTCCTGTTGCTTCGCAACCCCTCGTCATTCGTCATAAGGGGTACCACGTAGTGGTGGATTCCTTATGACACCAAAAGGGCGGCATCACACCACTTCGTGATGTGATATGCGTCGGCTGAAGCCTCAGGATGACAGTAGATATAGTTATCCTGAGGAACGCAGTGACGAAGGCCCCTGAAAGAAACAGTGAACGAAAATAAGGAGACTGACATGAAAAAACACATAGGAAAAAGCCTTTTTTGTGTGCTGATCGCAGCGAGCATGCTGTTTGTTTCCGGCTGCGGAGGCAGACGTATGATGATGGGTACCGGAGGAACTGCCGGAACCTATTACGCATTCGGCGGAGTGCTGGCACAGTATATGAAAAATAATACGGACTACAATGTGACCGCTGTTTCCACCGCGGCTTCGAAGGCGAATATCCAGAGTATAGGCGACGGTGATTACCAGATGGGATTTACCCAGTCCGATGTCATGAGTTATGCCTGGGAGGGCAGCAGATCCTTTGAACAGGACGGCCCCAGCAGGGATTTCAGGGTCATGGGAGCCTTGTATGCCGAGACAGTCCAGCTCATCACCATGAAGGAAGACATAAAAAGCGTTGAGGATCTTCGGGGAAAAAGCGTTTCCATCGGAGCACCGGGCTCAGGAGTGTATTTCAACGCAGTGGATGTGCTGGAGGGGGCAGGCCTTGGCCTTGATGATATAAAGGTGCAGTACCAGAGCTTTGACGACAGTAAGGAGGCTCTTAAGGACGGACAGATCGACGCCGCCTTCCTGGTGGCGGGTGCGCCCACATCGGCCATCACCGAGCTGGCCACCACCAACGGCGTATTTTTGATACCTATAAACGGAGAACTGCGGGATCAGATAATGGCGGAGAATCCGTTTTATGCGCCCATCCAGATCCCGGCAGATACCTATCCGGGACAGAGCGAAGCCATAGATACCATAACGGTGAAGGCTACGATGATCGTGGATGCATCCCTGGATGAGGAGGCTGTATATCAGCTTACCGCCGCGATCTTTGACCATGCACAGGAAATAGCCGCGGAAAATGCCAAGGGCAGCGAGCTTTCCATCGAAAACGCAACCACAGGACTTACGGTACCCTTTCACCCCGGTGCTGCCAGATATTTTGCAGAGCATGGTGTGACGGTGAATGTTGAGTGAAGGGAGGGAAGGGCAGAATGAGTAAAAAGAAAGATAAAAGAGAGTATGAATTCGTCCAGGAGGATCTGGATGAGGTAATGAAAAAATATGACAGGGAATCAAATGTCCGTGTATGGAAGGGAACGCCTGCCATTGTGGTGAAGGCCGTTCTCATCGGCTTTTCCCTGTTCTGTATATGGGTGACCCTGTTTGCCACTTTCCTTGAGGAGATAAGGCTTACGGCGTTCATGGGTCTTATAGTGCTTTTGGGCTTTCTGACCTATCCCGCAAAAAAAGGACATACCAGGGTGAACTACATACCCTGGTATGATGTGTTGGGCATGATACTGGGGGCAGGTGCATTTTTGTACTACACCTTCAACGCCAATCAGATCATCCAGCAGGGAACCAGGTTCAAGTCATATCAGATAGTGATCGCCCTGATCGGTATAGTAGCGCTTCTGGAAGTCACCAGGAGAAGCGTGGGCTGGCCCATCCTCATAGTGGCGCTGGTGTTCATAGTCTATGCCATTGTATACGGTCTGACCAACCCTTCGCTGGTGGGAAGGATCAGATACTTGGTGCGCAATCTGTTTTTTGACAAGACGGGTATCCTGTCCACCCCCGTCAACGTGTGTTCAAAATATATTGTGGTATTCATCATTTTTGGCGCCTTTCTTGAGCGGACCGGAATATCGGAATTCTTCATCAATCTGGCAAACTGCGTAGCCGGAAAATTTGCGGGAGGCCCCGCCAAGGTGGCGGTCATCTCCTCGGCGCTCTGCGGAATGGTCAGCGGTTCCTCCGTCGGCAATACCGTGACCACCGGTTCCGTTACCATCCCCATGATGAAGGAAACCGGATACAAATCGGAATTCGCCGGAGCCGTGGAAGCGGCGGCATCCACGGGCGGCCAGATAATGCCGCCCATCATGGGAGCGGCTGCATTCCTGATGGCGGATTTCATAGGAGTTCCTTACTCGGATATACTTGTGCGGGCCATTTTTCCTGCGGTGCTGTATTTTACGGGTATTTTCATAGCCGTCCATCTGGAGGCCAAAAAGTATAAGCTGACGGGTATACCTAAGGAGAAACTCCCCGTGTTTACGCATCTGCTCAAAAAGGTATATCTGCTGATACCCCTTATCCTTCTGGTGGTCTGGGTCTCAAACAATATGATGACCATGCAGCGGGCAGCGGCATATTCCATAATCGCTGCAGTGGTAGTGGGCATAGCGGACGGGATACTGGACGGAAGCTATAAGGCTGCCATAGAGGCCAAAAAGAAGGCAAAGGTGAAGGCCCCTGTCCGGAGCGCTTTGGTCGGATCCGGGGATGATAAGAGCAACTGCTTTACACTGGTAAAATTCCTGGAGGCCGTGGAAGCCGGAGGAAAGGGAACCATCACCGTAGGCGCGGCCTGCGGCGTGGCCGGTATCATATCCGGTACCATCACCATGACGGGACTTGCAAACGAGATGATCAACGCCATAGTGTCGGTTGCGGGAGACAGGCTCTTCATAGCCCTGTTCCTCACCATGCTCTGCTGTATCATCCTGGGAATGGGAGTGCCTACCACGGCCACCTATTGTATCATGGCGGCTACCTGTGCTCCCATACTGACGCGTATGGGTGTGCCCATCATGGCGGCTCATTTCTTTGTATTTTATTTCGGTATAGTGGCTGATATCACTCCCCCCGTGGCTCTGGCCGCCTATGCCGGCAGTGCCATAGCGAAATCAAATCCCATGAGGACCGCCTTTAACGCCACAAAGCTGGCCATCGCGGCGTTCATCATACCTTATGTGTTCTGCTTCAGCCCCCAGATGCTGCTGATCGATACCAATGCACCTGAAGTGATCCTGATATATGTTACATCCATGGTGGGCATATTCGGGGTGGCCGCTTCCCTGGAAGGGTACCTTTTTACCGACATGGGCATTATCGACCGGGCATTGCTGATAATCGGCGGACTGATGATGATCTTCCCCGGCGTGATGACGGACGCCATCGGTCTGGGACTGATCGTTGCGGGCGTCATGCTTCAGTATATGATGAAGAACAAAAAAGCAAAGGCTGCATAAGCCGGATATACGTATAAGACCGTTTAGGCGTCGAGGACAGTTTCCACAAAGAAGAGGGAACTGTCCTCGTTATTTTTATAAGATTTTACATATCATATTTTGTGCAAAAGTGATAAAATATTTACCGTATATTGTATAAAAGTAAGTTGGTGGAGCAATGGCTGTTAAGAGAAGAAGAAGGAAGAATAATGAATTTCTTAGATTTATGAGGGCGTTTTTTCTGACCCTCATTATTATATTTGTTTTGGGAGCCACTGCCTATCTGGTCATAAATATGCTGGGGGAATCAAAGAAGGAAGAGGGCGAGCTGAAGCAGGTGACTGTGAAGACCGTTCAGGTGGACGGTATCGATACCACGGGCTTTTCCAAGACAGAGCTCAAGGAATCCCTGATGAGACGTCACTTCTGGGAGATGAAGATTGTCTACGGCGATCAGGTGTATGACTGTGAAAACGCCCTTTCATCCCTTATGGATGATATTCTGGACGAGGCGTATTCCGAGAGTGCGAAGGCCTCATATATGGTGAAGTTTGATGAGGATCAGGCACAGAGCGCCGCAAAGCTCATAGCGTCTTCTTTCATGGGAAATGTGGACCTGACCGTTTCCCAGAACGAGGCCATGGTGTATGACAGCGATTCCAATTCCTTCATCTTTTCCGATGCCAATGCGGACAGGGTGATCAACAAGGACCAGCTGACCGCCGATGTGGCGAAGGCTCTTTTGGATGAGAACTACACTGCGGTGATAGAGGCGTCCACCATAGATTCGGACGTTTCCTTCAGAGCCTCCGACTTTAAAAAGATCGCTACATATGTGACACACACCACAAACAACAGCAACCGAAACACCAATGTCAAGCTCTCATGCCAGGCGGTCAACGGAACGGTCATTCCTCCGGGAGCACAGTTCTCGTATAATGAGACCCTGGGAAAGAGAACGGCGGAAAAGGGATATAAAGAAGCCGGTGCCTATGCCAACGGCGAGCATGTAATGGAGCTGGGCGGCGGAGTGTGCCAGCTTTCCAGTACCATATATAATGCGGTCATAGCGGCGAACCTTCAGGTGGATGAGAGAACGGGCCACACCTACGAGCCCACCTACGTCACCCCCGGTGAAGATGCTACCGTCAGCTATGCGAAGCCGGATTTTGTGTTCACCAACAATACACAGGCGCCTGTAGGTATACTGGCTTCCTTTGCGGACAGGACGGTTACTGTGGACATATACGGGATACCCCAGCTGGAGGAGGGGGTCAGCAGACATCTGAGATCCGAAAAGATAGCGGATACCGAGCCTCCCGCTCCCACATATGTGGAGGATCCCACAGTGATACCCGGTCTGGAGGACGTGGTCAAGAATGCAAAGCACGGAAGCAAGTGGGCCACATATCTGGTGCTGGAAAAGGACGGCGAAGTGATCAGCGAAGAGTATCTTCATACCACGGTATATAAGGGCGAACCTGCGACCATCAGGAGAAATCTGACGGGGCTTGCCGCGCTGGGCCTGATACCTGCTCCCGCAGACCAGAGTACGCCCGAACAGCCTCAGGAGGCTCCATGACGGAAAACAAGATTAAAATCGATCGCATGAAAGAACTCATCCCCATCCTGGACAGGGCGGCTGCCGCCTATTATCAGGGGGATGGTGAGATCATGTCCAATTTTGAATATGACGCCCTGTACGATGAACTGGAAGCTCTGGAAAAGGAGACGGGGATCGTGTTATCAGGGTCTCCCACCGTTAAGGTGGGATACGAGGTAGCTTCCTTTCTTCCTAAAAAGGATCATCCCTCCCCCATGCTTTCCCTGGCAAAGACGAAGGATCGGGGAGAGTTGAGGACATGGCTGGGAACACAGAAGGGCCTTTTGTCCTGGAAGCTGGACGGGCTTACAGTGGTCCTGACATACAGGGACGGAGCACTCAGTGAGGCCCTTACCAGAGGAGACGGGACCACCGGTGAAGTGATCACCCAAAATGCCCTGACCTTTGTGAACCTTCCCCATCGCATTTCGTATAAGGGAGAACTGGTCCTTCGCGGTGAGGCGGTCATTTCCTATGCGGATTTTGAGGTGATCAATTCCCTGATAACCGACGAGACACAGAAATACAAGAATCCCAGAAATCTTTGCTCAGGTTCGGTGAGACAGCTCGACCCCGCCGTGACAAAGAGCAGAAAAGTCAGATTCATTGCCTTTGCTCTGGTGAGTGCAAGGGATGAAAAGGGCGAGTGGGATTTCAACAATTCAAACGAGAACAAATATGATTTCCTGAAAAAGCAGGGCTTCGATGTGGTTGAATACAAAGTGACCGACGCTGATCATATCGAAGATGACATTTCCGATTTCGCGGGCAGGATCGGGACCAATCCTTATCCCAGTGACGGACTTGTTCTTTTGTATGACGATATAGCTTACGGCGCATCTTTGGGCCGTACTGCGAAGGCGCCTAAAAACGCAATGGCTTTTAAATGGCAGGATGAGACCGCCATTACACATCTAAAGTATGTGGAGTGGAGTCCCAGCCGTACGGGGCTTATCAATCCTGTGGCTGTGTTTGACCCGGTGGAGCTGGAGGGCACTACAGTGACCAGAGCCTCGGTGCATAATATCAGCATCGTGGAGGAACTGGCACTGGGTGTGGGGGATGAGATAAGCGTCTACAAGGCCAATATGATCATACCCCAGATCGCGGAGAATCTGACCGCTTCGGGGACGCTGGTGATCCCGGATAAGTGTCCGGCCTGCGGCATGGACACAAAGGTCGTATCCGAAAATGATACAAAGACGCTGGTCTGCACGAATCCGGCCTGTCCGGCCAAACAGATAAAATCCTTTGTCCTTTATTGCTCCAAGGAGGCCATGAACATAGAGGGACTTTCGGAGCAGACCCTGGAGAAATTCATAGCCAAAGGTTTTATCAGGGAATTTGACGACCTGTATCATCTGGACAGGTATGCAGATGAGATAAAACAGATGGAGGGCTTCGGCGAAAAGTCCGTGAACAATCTTCTGGATGCGGTGGAAAAGTCCAGGGATACCCGGCTTTCACGCTTCCTCTGCGCCATAGGCATCCCCGGGATAGGCGTCACCAATGCGAAAAATATAAGCAGGCATTTTGACGGTGATTTCGAGGCACTGGTGGCAGCAGATGAGGAAGAACTTAAGGCCATAGACAAGGTGGGAGATGTGATGGCCGCGGATGTGGTCAGGTTCTTTTCCGACGAAGACCGCCTTGGCATGATAAGACGTGTCCTGGGTGAACTCAGGCCGGCCGGTGAGGCTGCGGTGGCTACGGATACGGCGATTTCCGGGCTTACTTTTGTGGTTACGGGTTCCCTGAACACCTATGCCAACAGAAATGAATTGAAGGCCTATATAGAGCAGATGGGGGGCAAGGTGACGGGATCGGTGACGGCGAAAACGGATTACCTGATCAATAACGACACCACGTCCAATTCATCTAAAAACAAGACTGCCAAGCAGCTGGATATTCCGATCATCTCGGAAGAAGAATTTATAGAGAGGTTTACATAAAATGCCGATCAAAACCCAGCGGGACCTGCCCGCCAGAAGTATCCTTGAAAATGAAAATATATTTGTGATGGACGAGTACCGCTCCGCGCATCAGGATATCAGACCGCTGAAGATAGCCATACTGAACCTTATGCCCCTCAAGGAGGATACCGAGCTTCAGCTCCTTCGGGCTCTTTCCAACACTCCTTTGCAGATAGACGTCACTTTCCTGACAGTAAAGAGCCATGTGTCTAAAAATACGTCGGCCAATCATCTGAACAGGTTTTACCAGTCCTTTGAGGACGTGTGCAGGTCCAGGTTTGACGGACTGATCATCACCGGAGCTCCCGTCGAATTTTTTGACTATGAAGAGGTGGACTACTGGGACGAGCTGTGTGAGATCATGGACTGGTCCAAAAAAAATGTGACCTCCACTTTCCACATATGCTGGGGAGCCCAGGCCGGACTGTATCATCATTTCGGGATAAAAAAGATCATACTGCCTCAAAAGGTATCGGGTATATATTCCCACAGGGTGCTGAACAGAAAGATCCCTCTGGTAAGGGGTTTTGATGATGTTTTCCTGGCGCCCCACTCGAGAAATACGGCTGTGGATGATGCCGCCATAGATGCGGATGAACGGCTTACCGTGCTGGCCAGGTCGGATGAAGTGGGGATCTATCTGTGCATGACGGACGAGGGCCATCAGATCTTTGTACTGGGACATTCGGAGTATGACAGATACACTCTGAAGCAGGAGTATGAAAGGGATCTGAAAAAGGGTATTGATCCCATTATCCCTGTGAATTATTTCCCTGATGACGATCCCGGGCAAAAACCCTTGCTGCAGTGGCGCTCCCATTCCAACAATCTGTACAGCAACTGGCTTAATTATTATGTATATCAGATCACTCCTTATGATCTGGACAGCCCTGATCAGGGCAGCGGGATATGAGGATCAACAAATATCTGGCCAGATGCGGTGCCGCGTCAAGAAGAGGAGCCGACAGGCTGGTGGAAGAGGGGCGTGTTACCATAGACGGGCGCATGGCTGTGAAAGGCGATGAGGTCCATGATGAAAGCAAGGTAGCTCTGGACGGTAAGCTTCTTGAGCTTCAGAGCCGGCTGGTGCTGGCCTATAACAAGCCGCCTAAGGTGGTATGCTCCGACAGGGCTCAGGGGGATGATGATATCACCATTACCGATGCTGTGGGATATGAAGGGAGAGTCTTTCCTGTGGGAAGGCTGGATAAAGAGTCTACGGGGCTTATCCTTCTGACCAACGACGGTGATCTGGCGGATCATATCATGAGGGCGTCCTCCTGTCATGAAAAGGAATATGAGGTGACGGTGGACAAAACCGTTACGGAGGGCTTTGTGAGGGAGATGTCCCGGGGTGTGACCATTTCTTTTGAGGACGGAAGCACCTACGATACCCGTGAATGCCGGGTGAAAAAGACCGGCGATATGAGCTTTAACATTGTCCTTACCGAAGGGAAGAACAGGCAGAGCCGAAGGATGTGTCAGGCGCTGGGGTACAGGGTGATGAGCCTTAACAGGATCAGGGTCATGCATATTCCGCTTGGCTCCCTGAAGATGGGAGAATACCGTAAGCTTTCGGAGGATGAGGTCGCCGGATTTTTCATGGAGTAGAGATCGTGTATTTTGTTTCCGTTGATGTGCTGCGGGCGCTGGCCTGCGTCATGATATTTCTGTATCACTGCAATACCTTTCTTCCCGGAGAGTGGAAATTCATCACTGTTTTCGGTGAGGACATAGGTAATAATCTTTTCTTTATGATCAGCGGATTCACGCTGTATAGATCCATTGTTGCCACATCTTTTAAGGGATTTCTTCCCTGGTATGGAAAAAGGCTGTACCGTATACTGCCTTTGTTGGCCCTTGCCTATGCGGCCTCATTTGTGTCGGGCTTTTACAGCTTTTCCGATAGGGCACAGCTCTTTACTGTTTTTGTCTATCCCACGCTATACTGGTTTGTGACTGCCATACTGGCATTCTATCCGATCCTTTTTCTGACGGGGAAGCTGATCAGAGGATGGGGATCTTTTATATTTGCGCTGATCATCCTGGCAGCGGCTTTAATCCGTTGCGGTACTTTGGAATGTCACTATATCACCGGCTTTTTTGCCATGTATACCGGCTTTTGTCTGGCCCGTCATTACGAGGCCAAAGAAAGGGGAAGTCACGGTATCACCTACTGGATCGGTGCGGCAGCCATGACCATCGCATATATTACGGCCAGAAGGTTTTTCCCGGGGAAGGTATCGCTGGCGGTGGCCATGGTGCTTTGTGCATCTCTGGTAATGGCTTTCTCTGAGACCGAGAACGGATTTAAGAACTTTTTTGAAAAAAGAAAGGGCCTGCATGCTTTTTTCAGGCATCTGGGGAATATGGCGATGGTGCTGTATCTTGTCCAGTGTTTCAACGGCGGGCTCATCGGGTTTACCATAGGACAGAGGGTGGCTTTCCCTCTTTCGTTTCCGGTGAACCTTGTGCTGATATGGTCCCTCACCTGTTTCTTCTACGCCCTGGACCAGGTTTTGTTCCGAAGGAAAAAGAAAAGGTAGAAGGCATGTTTCCCGGCTGTATGCATATCGGCCGGTTCTTGAAAAAACATGTGGTTTATGATATCATATTCCGCGTTGTTTTGGCGTTACACAAAAAAATTTTATATAAGGATCACTGTTTAGTAAAGGAGAGAAGAAGATGAGTAAAAAACCTGTTGTTCTGCTGATTCTGGACGGTTACGGACTGAATGAAAAAACCGAGGGCAATGCCGTGGCTCAGGCAAAGACCCCGGTCATGGATGAACTGATGAAAAAATACCCCTTCGTAAAGGGAAACGCATCGGGAATGGCAGTCGGACTTCCCGACGGACAGATGGGTAATTCCGAGGTAGGGCATCTCAATATGGGTGCCGGCCGTATCGTATACCAGGAGCTTACAAGGATCACCAAGGAGATCCAGGACGGTACCTTTTTCGAGAATGAAGAGCTGATGCGCGCCGTGAACAACTGCAAGGAAAATGATTCCGCACTCCATATGTACGGCCTTGTATCGGACGGCGGGGTTCATTCCCATAACACACATCTCTACGGTCTGCTTGAGCTGGCTAAGAGAAACGGTCTTAAGAAGGTCTATGTTCACTGTTTCCTGGACGGCAGGGATACGCCTCCCCAGTCGGCAGCGGATTTCGTACAGCAGTTGGAGGACGAGATCGCAAAGATCGGAGTGGGCCAGATCGCTTCCGTACACGGCAGATATTATGCCATGGACAGAGATAACAACTATGACAGAGTACAGAAGGCTTATGATCTTCTGACTAAGGGCGAAGGTAAAAAGGCCGACAGCGCCGTGGGCGGAATAAAGCAGTCCTATGAAGAGGGCGTGAATGATGAGTTCGTGGTTCCTTTTGCGGTGGAAAAAGACGGAAAGTGCGTGGCTACCATTCAGGATAAGGATTCCATCATCTTCTTCAACTTCCGTCCCGACAGGGCAAGGGAGATCACCCATTGCTTCTGCGATGATGAGTTCGATAAATTCGACAGAGGCCGGAGGCTTGATGTCACCTACGTGTGCTTCACGGAGTATGATCCGCTCATACTTAATAAGACTGTTGCCTTTAAGAAGGTGGAGGTTACAAACACCTTCGGTGAATATCTGGCCAAAAATGGAAAGAAGCAGGCCAGGATCGCTGAGACCGAGAAGTATGCACATGTGACCTTCTTCTTTAACGGCGGCGTGGAGGAGCCCAACAAGGACGAGGAGAGGATCCTGGTAAACTCCCCCAAATATGTACCCACATATGACAAAAAGCCCCGTATGAGCGCTTATACCGTAACCGATAAGCTTTCCGAGGCCATAGCTGCCAAAAATGAGGACGGAAGCAGCGTATACGATGTGATCATCTGTAACCTGGCAAATCCCGACATGGTGGGACATACAGGAGTGCTCGATGCTGCCATAGAGGCTATCGAAGTCATCGACAAGTGCGTGGGCGAGATAGTAAACCTGGTTCTGGAGCATGAGGGCGCTCTGTTCATCTGTGCGGATCACGGCAATGCAGAGCAGCTCATCGATTATGAGACCGGCGCTCCCTTCACCGCACATACCACAAACCCCGTTCCCTTCATCCTTATCGGTGCCGGGGATGTGAAGCTCCGTGAGGGCGGCTGCCTGGCCGACATCGTGCCCACCCTGCTTCAGGTCATGGGTATGGAACAGCCCAAGGAAATGACCGGAAAGAGCCTGATCGAAGGGTGAGATATTTACCGGCGGAAACATGCCGAAGCGGAACCCGGCGTAAAATTTGAATTAAACATACCTGATAAAAGGAGAAAGAATGAAGAAAATAACAACGGCAGTACTGACACTGCTGCTGATGTTCGTTACTGTACAAAGCGTGTTTGCGGGCGTGGTGGTCATAGACCCCGGACACGGCGGAATAGGAACTGAAGGCTGCGGAGCCATATATGCTCCATATATAGAGAAGTCCCTGACCCTTTCCGTGGCACAGCAGCTTAAAACCGAACTGACAAATGCGGGAGTGACCGTGTATATGACCAGAGAGACGGATACCCCCCTTTCTCTGGAGCAGAGAGTAGCCTATGCAAAGTCTGTAGGAGCGAACCTGATGGTCAGCATACACTTCAACGCCTCAGGACCCCATGACAAGACAGGCTGTGAGGTGTGGAGCTCAGCCTTTGGGAATCATGCAGTAGTGGGAAGACAGCTGGGTTCACAGGTCCTGGGACAGCTGACGGCCCTGGGACTTGAAAGCAAAGGCGTGAAGGTAAAGCTGGGAGACAGAGGAGATTATTACGGTATCATCCGTAATTCCGTGGCACAGGGTATACCTGCCATCATAATAGAGCATTGTTTTATCGATTATCCCACCGACAGGGCGGTTCTTGAAAGCGCAGGTACGGCGGGACTGGCCCATGCCGATGCGACAGCCATAATAGGCTTTTTGTCAGGCGGTACAGGACAGGCCCTCATGAGCGGTGCGCTGGATGTATCCCCTGTGACGGCAGCCTCCATGCCGGTGGCGACGGCCGGGGCACCTGCGGCAGCATCATCCCTGGCGTCGAACTTTACTCCCCAGGAGTGGAACTGGCTCATCAGTCAGTGGGCGTATACGGGCAATGCTGAAGCCATAATCAATACAAAGTCCGTGGCTGAGCTGAGGCAGCTGCTGGATCTGCATGCTGCGGGAAAACTGTGATCCTGTAAACTGTGATCCTTTGAGAATAAAAAACGCAGCGAAGACTCTTTCAGGATTCTTCCTGTTGCTTCGCAACCCCTCGCCGGGGCGGCATCACACCATTTCATGGTGTGATATGCGTCGCTGCGCTCAGAATGACAATTGTTTAGAATGACAGAATGACAATTGTTTAGAATGACAGAATGACGATCGCTCAGAATGACGATCGCTCAGAATGACGATCGGTATCAATCTTATTTAAATATCGGTGTTCTGCCCTTCTGGGCTATTCCGATATAAGTCTTTCCGGTATTCATCTTTATCTCGTTTCCGTTGTCATCATAATATCTGGTGGGAGTGTATTCTCCGGTCTTTTTCCATGTGATGTGGATACATTTACCCTTGGTGCAATAGTAGCCGTCCTCGGTGGTGTCCAGCATGGTAAAGCCCAGATAACCCTTCTTGTCCAGCTGACTCCATTTGGTATTCTGGATGATGACATTCGCAAAGCTGATCTGCTTGCCGTTGACGGCGTCGGTCTGAGCCTTGCCGTGGATGTTCTTGTAATAAACTCCCTGAGCCGGGTTGTAGGTAAATGAACTCTTGGAGTAGGGATAGACCGGTGACAGGTCTATGGTGGTGGCGTTTACGGCGTTTGCATAGCCTGACAGATCGTTTACGCCCTGGGCAAAATCAAAATGCTTCGCATTGTAGAAACCGGCCCTGGGAGTGGTGAGATAGCCCAGCTGAACGCAGGCCTTCTGAATGCCGGAAGCGGAGATGTAGGCATTGTGGGGAGCAGATCTGTCGGATGAACGGAAGAACTGTCCCGCTCCGGGAGCCTTGCCGCCCACGCCGTATTCGTAGGTGCCTGACAGATTGTTCACATCGGCACCGTTTATCACGCCCTTCATATATGCAACGCCGCCGAAGTGGATGAGTATGGGATCCCATTCCTTGGCTGCGTAGATGTAGTAAAGCCTGCAGCTTCTCAGATTTCCTATGCGGTTAAGACCGGTCCAGTTGGGAATGATGGCCATCTGTCTGGAAATGCCGCCTTCTTCCATGATCTCGTAGAGAATGTCTGCGTAGCTGATGCCGTAGGAAGGCTGGGCAGCGGTGTCCGTGGGCATCATGACAGCCAGGGGACGGAGATTGGCCTGGGCTGCGCTGACGGGCTCGTTGGTGTAGACACTGAGGCCCGAAGCGACTGCAGCTGCGCCGGTGACTGTCTTGGGAATGGGGGTGGAGTTGTCCTCTCCGCCGTCGGGACCCTGTGAATCGATATCCGTGATGGTGGAAGGATCGATACCGCCTCCTGACGAAGCCGACTGGGTGGAAGCGGGAACGGCCGACAGGACAGCGCCCGAATAATGTCCCAGATATTTTCCGTAATAATTGGCCCAGGAATAGCTGTATTTTCCGACGGGAGCCGGTTTGCCCGCTCCCAGGGCCCTGTAGGATGAGGAAGCCAGCTGGTTGGCTGCCACGGTGGCATCTACCTGTGCGGCATATGAGGCCACGTTGAAAGTGGCGTTGCCGGTGTGCCCCTGATTTATGCCGTTTTCCACAAAATATCTCAACAGCTCTGCGGGATTGTTTCCTATGCTGGAGGCCAGCTCGGGATGAGCGGCCAGATAATAGGAGGCATCGAAGACTTTTGAGTAGTCACGACCGTTGTAGGTGGTGGCGGTGACTGTGGCGGCAGGTCTGTTAAGCAGATAGGGATTTCCCAGACAGGAACTCATGGTGCTGTAGAAGGCATCCGCCTCTCCGTTCTTTTTGCCCAGATACTCGGCACAGTAGGCAGAGAGTGTGTTGTAATCCATGGTATAACCGTTATCCAGAAGCATTTCCAGCTGACGGTAGCAGTTCTTTGCTATGTCTATGGTCATGACGTTGGAACCCAGGTTATTCTGGGGAGCGAAGGTCCAGTAAGTATTCTCGACTTCCGTAAGGTAGGACGGATTCCAGGTGCCGGCATCGGTGGTGCCCAGCTTTGCCTTCATCTGTGCGGTGGTGGTAAAGGTGGTATTCCTCACCGCGGCGTGGACCGTGCGGGGAGGCAGCACTCCGACGGAACTTACAGTCAGGATGATGCCCAGCATAAGGGCAAGTATCTTTTTCTGATTCATATGGATCACCTCTTGATTTTTTATTCTTCTTGTTGACCTTTATATTATGTGATATAATATATGGCAGTCAGTCCGATCTTGGGACCGGCACTACACAAGGTTATCACGATTATGCCGAAAAGACAACACAACTTCAAAAAAAGCAGATCTTCGATAGTTCCCTATGTGACTAATGTGTTATTGTTCATAGTCATGGGGATCGTGATATACGCCTTTGTTTCAAAACTTCTTATCAGCCAGATCAATGAGGACGGCCGGAATGTGGCCGAGACCCTGGCCGAGGATATAGACGGCGACGTCTTTTCCAGGATCACCTCACGTGATGATCCCGAGTATAAAGAGATCTTTACGTTGCTGTCTGATTTCTATGTTTATTCCGATGTCCAATATATATATACCATGCGCCTTCAGGAAAACGGGGTCCTCTGTTTTGTGGTGGACGCTGATCCGGAGAATATCACCGAAGTGGGAGAGGTGTACCAGTGGATGGACGACATGGCACCTGCTTTTTACGAAGGCATCGCCTGCTCCGATTCCAAGATGACGGAGGATGAGTGGGGACACTATTACAGTTCCTATGCGCCCA
Source organism: Lachnospiraceae bacterium (assembly GCA_016288495.1). Lineage (GTDB taxonomy): Bacteria > Bacillota > Clostridia > Lachnospirales > Lachnospiraceae > UBA1753. Next base: position 11,680 of record JAEEZH010000028.1, on the reverse strand, counting down.
TATTTAAAAGTGACGGCACAGTGGCCGGAATAGTGGGGGTGGATGTCAGGGCGGATCATGTGAGAGGCTATCTCAGAAAGCTTATGCTGATAATCATCTTTGTGATCACCATCTTTGCCCTTTCGGCCGTGGCCATGTATATGTTCTTCGGACGCAGGATCTCCGGGAAGGACCGGCTTACCGGCCTGCCGAATTATGAAGAGTTTGTCCACATGGGCCGTGCCCTCGAAAAAAAAGGCAGGCTCAGTTCCTATACGGCTTTTCATATCAATATAAAGGGCTTTAAGTACATAAACAGGAAATACGGATACGAAACCGGTAATGAGGTACTGGTGGGAGTGGCCGATTTCCTGAAGGATAGATTAAAAAAGAATGAGATAATAGGCAGGACCGGAAATGACAATTTCGTTGCCCTGGTCCTGGATGAGAATGCCGGCAGATTCCAGGTACGTATAAAGAGTGCGGTACCGGATACCGATATACTGGAGGATGTGGCGCCCAACCAGCTGCCCTATGCCATCAGATGCAGTATCTATAAGATAAGGCCGGAGGATACCATAGACACCGTGCTGAATTCCTGTACCATGGCCATGAGCAAGCTGCGTTTTGAAAAGGCAGTGGATGACTTTATCGAATACGAGGATGAGATGTTTGACAACATCTTAAAGGACGGGGATATCCTGACCTCCTATAAAAAAGCCATTAACAACGGGGAATTCTGTGTATATTATCAGCCCAAGGTGGATATAAGGAACAATTCCCTCTGCGGTGCGGAGGCGCTGGTGCGCTGGATCAAGGACGGTCAGCTGATCCCACCTTCCATGTTTGTCCCCCTTCTTGAGAGTGAGGGACTCATCACCGCACTTGATATGTATGTATATGAGAGAGTATGCAAGGACATAAGAGAGTGGGAAGAGGCCGGGATCACTCCCGTACCCATATCTTCCAATTTCTCGAAACTCCATCTGGACAATCCGGATTTTCCCTTCAGGGTCGTGGGCATGGCGGACATGCAGAAGGTGGATCATAGATTTCTCTGCGTAGAGCTTACGGAATCCTCCGGTTATTCCAATCAGGAGGCCCTTGATTATTTTGTCGAGAAAATGAAGGAGGCCGGCATATCCGTAGCGATGGATGATTTCGGTACCGGATATTCTTCTCTTTCCCTTCTGGGAGATGTGCCCATGGACGAGATCAAGATAGACAAGTCCTTTGTGGACAGGATATCCGATACTTCCCTTCATGGGGCTACCATGGTCCGCAATGTTATCAGGATGATACTTGACCTTGACAGAAAGGTGATATGCGAAGGCGTAGAGACAAAAGAACAGCTTGAATTTTTAAGAGAAGCCGGCTGCAACATCATCCAGGGGTATTATTTTGACCAGCCCCTTACGAAGGAAGAGTTTACAAACCGGCTTAAGACACGTATCTACAGGGTGCGGTAAGTTACCTTACCGCATCCAGTATCTCTTTTCCCAGTTCGGGATGATTCATAGTATAAAGATGAATACCTGCCACATGATGTTCCAGCAGATCCTGTATCTGTCTGATGGCGTAATCGATACCGGCCTTTCTCATATCGGCGGGATCTTCTCCGTATCTGGCCACCATATCGGAAAAGGCCTTGGGGATGCTGGTGCCTGACAGAGTGATGGAAGTGCCCAGCTGTCTGGATGAGGTGATGGGCATGATCCCCGCTGAAATGGGAGCGTCTATTCCCATGAGGTCCGCCTGTTCCACCAGTGAATAATATTTATCGTTGTCAAAGAAAAGCTGGGTGATGAAGAAATCAGCTCCGGCTCTGGCTTTGCCTCTCATGCGGATGAGATCATCATGCATGGTGGGCGCCTCGAAGTGTTTGTCCGGATAGCAGGCTGCGCCGAAACAAAAGTTCGTGGTGGACTTAAGGTATTCTATCATTTCGTTGGCATAGTGGAAGGAACGGCTTTCATACTGTTCATCGCTCATGGCCTTCGGGCGGTCGCCTCTTAAGGCCAGTATGTTCTGCACGTTTTCGGCAGCAAGCTTACTGCAGTACTCGTCAAGAGCCTCTTTCTGAAGGCCCACACTGGTCAGATGAGCCAGGGCTTCGATACCTTTTTTGTTTATGTAGGAGGCTACCTCCAGGTTTTTCTTTGAATTGCTGCCGCCGGCGCCGAAGGTGACGGATATAAAGTCCGGCTCAAGTTTGGCCAGTTCGTCCACCACATTGTAGATCTGCGGGAAATCATCATCCTTTTTGGGCGGGAAGGTCTCAAAGGAAAATACGGTTTTGTCTTTTGAATATAAATCTCTGATCATATCTGTTCTCCATCCTGTTTAGTGCAACGGATATATTATATTACATCTATTTACATCTTGCAAATCGGGGTTTTTTTTTATATCATTACTTTGTATGACTATTTTTGAAGATCAAGGAGAGGATCATGGAACAGACATTTACCGGAAGCGGCAGTTATGTGGCTTCAAAGGAGCTGATGAGCGCAGTAAACGTGGCCGTGGCATTGGAAAAACCGCTGCTGATAAAGGGGGAACCCGGCACAGGGAAGACCATGCTGGCACAGGCTGTGGCAGACGCCCTTGATAAGAAACTCATAATCTGGAATATAAAGTCCACCACAAAGGCAAAGGACGGCCTGTATGTATACGATACGGTACAAAGGCTTTACGATTCCCAGTTCGGGGACAGCGGGGTGGATGATATAGCCCATTATATTAAGCTGGGAAAGATGGGAGAAGCCTTTGATTCGCCGGAACAGGTGGTGCTTCTGATAGATGAGATAGACAAGGCGGATCTGGAATTCCCCAACGATCTGCTCTGGGAGCTTGACCGTATGGAGTTTTATATCCACGAGACCGGCAGGACGGTAAAGGCGGCCCACCGGCCCATAGTCATCATCACCTCCAATGCGGAAAAGGAGCTTCCCGATGCATTTTTGAGAAGATGTATATTCCATTACATCGATTTTCCCGATGAAAAGATCATGAGGGAGATCATTGCCGTACATTTCAGGGATCTGGAAGAAAATATACTTAAAAATGCCCTGGAGGTCTTTTATTCCATCAGGGATAAGAGAGAGATCAGAAAGAAACCTTCCACCTCCGAATTCATCGACTGGATAACCGCCCTTAAGTTTTCCGGCATACCTGAGGACAAGATAAAGGAAACCCTTCCTTTCATGGGTGTTCTGCTTAAGAAAGATGAAGATCTGGAGGTATTGAAGAAAGGCGGGCTTTGATTTGTTTTCCGGTTTTTTTTACACGCTGAGGGCAAAGGGAATGGATGTGAATCCGGGAGAGTGGCTCACACTGCAGGCCGCTCTCGACAAAGGGCTGTGCAACAGCAACCTTACGGATTTTTATTACATCGCCCGGATGATCCTGGTGAAAAATGAAACTGAATATGATAAGTTTGACAGTATTTTCCTTGAATATTTCAAGGGGATCAGATCTGACAGCGACGATGTGACCGACAGGATGCTGCGGTGGCTGGATAAGACAGACCTGACCCAGGAATTCGCGGATGAGTATGAGATGAAGCGCCATTTCATGAATGAACAGGAAAAAAATGAGATGGATCATGCCCAGATCAAGGAAGAATATGAGGAGAAAAAGGCCAATCAGGATTCCGAGCACAATGGCGGTTCCACCTGGATAGGCACCATGGGCAAGACTGCCTTCGGAAATCTGGGAGGGAATCTGGGCGGTATCCGCATAGGCGGCCAGACCGGCTATCAGAGCGCTTTCGAAGTCATCGGTGAGCGCAAATTCAAGGACTTCAGGAATGACAGGATCCTGGATAACAGACAGTTTCAGGCGGCGCTGAGGCGCCTGCGCCAGTATTCGGCCAGACTGGATCTGCCGGAGGACGAATTTTCCCTGGACAAGACAGTGGAAGCTACCTGTGATAACGGGGGGTATCTGCGCATTATTTATGAGCGTCCCCGGAAAAACACGGTGAAGCTTCTTTTGCTCATGGATTCGGGCGGAACCATGATCCCCTACAGTTCGCTTCTTAACGAGCTCTTTCAGTCGGTGAATAAATCCAATCATTATAAGGATGTAAAGACCTATTATTTCCACAATTGCATCTATTCGCACCTGTATAATACTCCCGAGTGTGAAAACGGGGATTGGATAGAGACGGAGTGGCTTTTTAAGAATCTGGACAACAATTATAAGGTGATCATAGTCGGGGACGCAGCCATGGCGCCGGAGGAGCTATATTCCGATACGGGAAATTACCGGGGACCCAACGGAGGCCTGTCCGGCTGGGAGTGGCTTTGCCTCATGAAAAAGAACTATAAAAAAATAGTTTGGCTCAATCCCAAGATGGCTCCGGGGAATGCACCCTGGCGGGAAGCGGAAACGGCGGTCAAGGGTCTGCTTCCCATGTATAAGCTCACGGTGGACGGCCTTAAGGAAGCCATGAACGAGCTTATGAAACATTAGGGTATTTTTTGATGAGATTTTCGGAACTGATAAAAAAATATTTTGATGACAGCTACAGCCCTCATGTGAAAGGCTTTTATCTGGGAGTGCTGATCCAGGTCATCATGCTCAGTCTTCTGTGTATACAGGCGGTGATATTCAGATACGGTATCATGCCCGTATTCTGGATCATCATGGGCGTGATCGTGGTCATCTCGGCTGCATATTTCGCAGGAGTTACAGGGCATTATACAGTGTGCTCCTGTGTGGTTTTGTTTGTCACCAATCTGCTGATATTTCCCGTGATATATCTGGTAGGGGACAGGCCCATGGGTTCAGTGGTCATCTTTTTTGTCCCTGCGGTGCTCTTGTGCGTGGTCATGCTCAAGGAGCCTTTCATGTATTTTGCATCAGCCCTTTCGGTCCTGATCTTTTCTCTGGTGATATATTATCAGTGTGCAGTTTCCAACGTTCTGCTTTTTGATCAGACAGAGGTGCTGGCCATGTACGCGGAGATCGGTTACGCCACCGTGGTCTGCGGTATCCTGTCCGGTATCTGCATACAGCTGAGCATCAGATTCTACTCCGCCGAGAGGATCAAGGCGGATAATGCCAAGCTTGAAGCAGTGGAGGCGGATAACGCCAAAAATGTCTTTCTTTCAAATGTTTCTCATGAGATGAGGACTCCCATGAATGCCATTCTGGGCACCTCCCATGTCCTTATGAATTCGGATATATCCGGCAGATCCCAGGCGGCCCTTGAAAATGTGGCCAACGCTTGCAATGCGCTTCTGATCACGGTGGAGGATCTTCTGGATTTCTCTTTCCAGGTAGATGAAAAATTTTATATAGAAAACGGTGAATACAATATCTATGGTATGCTGGATGATGTGATAAACATGACTACCGTAAATGTGGTGGGAAAAGGTTTTGATTTTCTTGTGGACGTGGATCCGGACATTCCGGATACCCTGCTGGGTGATATGAAGCATATCAGGCAGATGCTCACGTATCTGCTGACGGACGCGGCTCACAGGACCATAGAGGGGCGGATCCTGCTGAGAGTTCAGCTTCATGATATCTCGGGAGACAGGGTCAGGCTTGGCTTTTTTGTTGAGGATACCGGTGAGATGATCCCCGAGGAGGAGAGGATCGGCATCCTGGAGTACGATCCTTCCCAGGACCAGTCCGAAGACGCCACCCGTTCCCGTACATTTCTGGCTCTTTCCTTCTGCAAGAGGATCGTTGACATCATGAACGGTGATATTGACTTTGACAGTACGGAAAACAAAACCGTTATCAGCTTTTTCATTGAACAGCAGATATCCGATATTTCCAAAGACGCCGGAGACAGTCCTGACGTTAAAGACGTCAGGGTCCTGGTGTATGAGAAAAGCCGTGAGTGTTCCGACATGATCATGAACGCCTTGCAGCAGTGCTGTGTTGATGCGGAGTTTGTTGCCAGTGCGGATGAGTTCAGGCAGCATTTCGTGCAGGACAGGTATACCCACGTGTTTATTGCCACGGATCATTATGAATACCTGAAGAATATCATCCGCGCCAATATGGGAAAGACAAACGTGGTCATTCTTTCGAATCTGGATGATGACGGGGATTACGGTATCATCGGGAAACTTATGCTCAGGCCGGCTTTTTATACAAACGTAAACGCTGCGATCAGAGGAAAGGAGCATTTCTCCCTTCGCAACGTCAGTATGAAGAGTTCCTTTACCTGTCCCGGAGTCAGGGTTATGGCAGTGGATGACAATCTGACCAATCTTCATGTGGTATCGTCGCTGCTTTCGAAATATCAGATGGAAGTGATCACGGCTTCCGGCGGAAGAGAGTGCCTGAACAGACTGGAACGCCAGCAGGTGGATATCATCTTCCTGGACTATATGATGCCGGAAATGGATGGCGTCGACACCCTGAAGAATATAAGAGCCATGGACAAGGAATGGGTGAAGAACGTTCCCGTTATAGCCCTTACCGCAAACGCAGTCAGTGGAGTGAAGCAGATGCTGCTCAAGGAGGGGTTCAACGATTATATCACCAAGCCCCTCAGTGTGGATAAGCTTGAAAAATGTCTCCTCAGATATCTGTCACGGACGGATATCCTGCCGGCGGACAATGACTGACCCCATATTTTTATGAGAGAAAACGAAAATGAAAAAATGAATATATACAGTGATCCCATCAGGGTGCGTGTGCTTGACACCATTATCATGTATGTGGAGATCATGAACTGTGTGACGCTGTTTTTCTTTAATTCGTCAGGCGGCGCGGATTCCCACGTCTTTATCATCATGGTGGTGGTATACATGGTATTTGCCGCACTGGTCTGGGCTTTTTCCCATATGCGGGAGAATTACAGAGCACCGGTGGACGTTTTTGTCTTTCTGACCCAGTTTGTCTTCATGCCGGCGTTCTTTATCTTCAGCGGCGGTTTTATGAGCGGTACGCCGTTTTTCTTTGTGGGCGGATTCATCATCATGTTCTCGCTGCTCCGCGGATGGAAGCTGTTTATAGGGATGGCCTTTTCGTCCATCTGGTATATCTTTGTGACGGGCTTTACGTATTATTATCCCTCGTCGGTCATGGAAGTGGAGATGAACTTAAGCCTGGAGAGGCGTATACTGTACTGCTTTATCGGTACGGCTGTGCTGGCGGTCATGGTCACCGCCGTTTACAGCGGCTTCTTCCAGCGTCTTAATGTGAGCATAGAGGAGTCGAAGAGGCTTATCGAATTAAACGGAAAGGTTAAGAGCAAGTTCCTGGCAAATACCACCCTGGAGCTTAAGAACCCCATGAATGTGATCCTGGCCATGACAAATATACTGGAGCGGGATTCCGACGATGAAGCCGTGAATATGGATATCTCCATGATCAAAAGATCCTCCTTCTCTCTTTTGAACATGATAAACAATGTTCTTTCCTATGCGGCTTTTGAATCAAAGAGCATCGCCCAGGAAAAGGAACAGTTCCATTTCGGAGCCCTGCTTAAGGATCTGATCTATACTGTCAGCATGGAACTGTCCGACAAGAATGTATTGCTGTACACCAACATTGACCCTGATATCCCGGACGTGCTTTACGGAGACATCTCCAGGATCAGGAGTGTGTTCAAATATATCCTGAACAACTGTATCCGCAATACTTCCGACGGACGCATCATCATTGACGTGGGCTATGAACCGGATAAGGAAAAAAACAGTGTCCGGATATTCGTGCGTCTGGCGGATACCGGAGAAGGCTTTACGGAGGATGAACAAAGGGCCATATTCAACAGCTTTGAGATATATGATTCCAGAAAGTATTCCCAGCTTAAGGCTGCGGGGCTGGAACTGACCATATGCAGATCCATACTGAATCTGATGAACGGTCATATCTCCATAGACAGCATAAACGGCATAGGTACGGCCACCAGTTTTGATTTTGAAGTGTATATGGTGGAAAAGACTCCCATAGTTCCCCGGGAGGATGTGGACCATATCAGAGTGCTGGTGTGCTCGCCGGATAATTCCCGCTCCAGCCAGTGTGTCTATCTCTTTGGCCAGTTTGCCCTTGTTCCCGACATCGTGAACACACCCGCGGCGTTTGAGAGCATGCTGAAGGAAAATGAATATTCTCATATTTTCGTATATGACGAGCTGGTGGATAAGGTAAATGAATTCATTTCCAATTACGGCTATTCCGAGAAGACGTATGTGCTGACGGATTATAAGCATAAGTTCGGTGATTTTTCCAATATGCGTATCCTCCGTCTTCCCATAAATGTGCTGAACCTTTCCGAGGCTCTGTATGATACGTGGAAGAGCGTAGATTATCTTTCCACCATAGACCAGAGAAGCTTTGTGGCTCCGGATGCTTCGGTGCTGATAGTGGACAACAGCATGATGGATCTGCATATGCTTTCGTCATTCCTGGAAAAATATGAGATCCGGCCCACATTGGCGGTGAGCGGGAAGGAGGCTTTGGATAAGTGTATGCTCCATTCCTTTGATCTCATTCTGCTGAACCAGTCCATGCCCGGTACTGACGGGATAGCCACCCTCGGCATGATAAGGGAACTGCCCGGAGGCCGGTGCGCCAACACCCCCATAATCTGCATGAGTTCCACCATCGGACTTGAGATGAAGGATTCCCTGACGGCAAAGGGCTTTCAGGATGTCCTTACAAAGCCTGTGAGGAGCGGACCTCTTGAAAATGTGATAAAGCTTTATCTCCCCGAGTCCATGCTTGTTGAAAGCAACGAAGGCAGGGAGAACAGCGGTGGTGAGGTCTCCCTTTTGTCGGTGAAGAAGGGACTGGTGCATACCGGAGGTGATGAAAAGGCTTATCACGATATCCTGAATACATATTATACCGAGGGCCAGGATAAGATAGATCTGATAATGAGGCAGTATGCGGAAAGGATCTGGGATCTCTTTGAAATAAGCGTGCATGCGGTGAAGGGTGCTTCCGCCGGAGTGGGAGCGGTACTGGTATCGGATACCTTCCGCCAGCTGGAAAGCGCTGCCAGAAACAAGGATATCAGCTATATAGAATCCCATCTGGATAAGGCCATAGCCATGTACAGGGCCGTGCTTGATGAGGTCAGGGAATATCTGATATCAAAGGACAGTTTTAAGCAGCAGGAAAAGGACAAGGATCTTCCTCTTGAGGAGTTTGACATTCAGGAGATGCACAGGATCCGGGAATACCTTGACAGCTTTATGACCCTGGAGCTGGAAGAACTGCTGGAGGAACTGAACGGTCACAATTACGGAGAGGAGATCAATAGCTACATCGGCAGCATCAGCAGAGCCTGTGATTCTTTTGAATATGATACGGCTTTGGAACTGGCTGATGAGTTTTTGGAAGTATGGACGCAAAAAAGCTGAAATGGATAGCCATGATAGCCATGCTGATGGATCATCTGGCAGCCGGCATGATCAGGATCGCATACAAGGCTGATCCTTCATATCTGGAAATATACAAGGTGTTCAGATTTGTCGGCAGGCTGGCTTTTCCTATCTTTCTGTTTCTGATGGTGGAGGGTGTGATCCATACCGGCAGCATACTGAAATACATCAGGGATCTTCTTATCTTTGCTTTCATTTCAGACATATTTTTTGACAGGGCCCTTTTCGGCAGGTTTTTTGATCCGGGACATCAGAATGTATATTTCACACTTTTTCTGTGTACTCTTCTCACCTTTGTGGTGGTAAACATATGCGCCGTCCTTCCGGTGTCGGATATGCTCAGGTATGATCTGATACTTTTTTTCGGGGGGCTGGCGGCCTGGGTGGCTTTTCTTATCAAATGCGACTACAGGCACGGAGGGGTGCTGGCCTTTTTTGTGATGCTCATCGTAAAACTGGCCTTTAAGAAAAATGTGAATTTCAGACAGGTGAATTTTCTGACGGCACTCTTTGGGTGCCTGGTGCTTTATCTGTATTCAAAAAGCGAGGCGGGTGCTTTTGTGGCGCCTATTCTGATCTATTATTATAACGGCAGGAGAGGAAACATTAAGCATAAATATTTTTATTATGCATTTTATCCGGTGCACCTGGCTCTGATCGCCCTGGTGAGGATGGGATGCGGAGGATGACGGCCACTGTGAGGAACGCACACCTGCATCTTGATAGATTGGTCATATGAAAGGAAGGTAAAAAATGGATATTTACGAAAAACTGACGGATTGTTTAAAGGATGTGAGGAGATTCACCGACTTCGAACCACAGGTGGCGCTTGTCCTGGGTTCCGGCCTGGGAGATTACGCCGACGGGATAAAACAGGAGTGCGTGGTGGATTACAAGGAAATAAAGGGTTTCCCCATCTCCACGGTACCGGGACACGCCGGCTGCTTTGTCTTCGGATATGTGGGGGATGTGAAGGTGGTCTGCATGAAGGGCAGGGTTCACTATTACGAGGGTTATCCCATCAGCGATGTGGTGATGGGAGTGAGGCTCATGTGCCTGATGGGTGCAAAGACAGTGCTCCTGACCAACGCCTCCGGCGGTATCAACTCTTCCTTTAAGGCGGGAGATTTTATGATACTTAAGGATCATATCTCATGTTTTGCTCCCAATCCGCTGATAGGACCGAATGTGGAACAGCTGGGAACCAGATTCCCCGACATGTCCCATGTTTATGACGAGGATCTGAGGCAGATATTAAAGGACAGCGCAAAGGAACTGTCCGTGGATATTAAGGAGGGCGTGTATGTACAGCTTACGGGACCTTCATTCGAAAGTCCCGCGGAGATACAGATGCTTAAGACCCTGGGGGCTGACGCCGTAGGCATGAGCACCGTGGTGGAGGCCATCTGTGCAAACCACATGGGAAGAAAGGTGGCAGGCGTATCCTGTGTATGCAATATGGCAGCGGGCATACAGAAGACGCCCCTTACACATGATGAGGTCCAGGCGGCGGCAGCTGAGGCTGCACCGAAGTTCAAGGCCCTCATCACCAGGACTATCGAAAAGATCGGAGAGATGAAGTGATCTACAGGGATACGGACCATGTCAGACTGAATGAAGACGGCAGCGCAGTTGTTTTTCTGGACCAGAGCGCCCTTCCCCTTAAAAGGGAATTTTTCGAGACAGACTCCCTGGGGCGGATGTACGACGCCATTTTCAGACTGGAGGTCAGAGGCGCCCCGTGTATAGGCATATTTGCGGGATATTGCGCTGCTGTAAGAGCCGGGGTGCTGGCGTTGGAAAACGGGGATGATAAAAAGCTCTGGTTTTCCCGATGGTGTAAGGAACTTGACGAACTGGATTCTGCAAGGCCCACGGCCGTGAATTTAAGCTATGCCCTGAAACGCATGAAAAGCAGGGCTTCCGGCCTGCTGGATAAGGGGACGGATCTTTCGGAAACGGTCCTTGCCCTTAAGGAAGAAGCGGTGAAGATCCATGAAGAAGATATAGCCATGTGCCGTTCCATCGCCGATTACGGTCTTTCACTGGTGGAGGACGGCTTCGGGATCTTGACCCACTGTAATGCGGGCCCCTTAGCCACTTCCAGGTATGGCACGGCGCTGGGCCCCATACTTTTGGGACACGAGAAGGGGATGAAGTTCAGGGTCTTTGCGGATGAGACCAGACCCCTGCTTCAGGGCGCCAGACTCACCTCCTATGAACTGGATCAGGCCGGGGTGGATGTGACTCTTATCTGTGATAACATGGCGTCGCTGGTGATGAAGCAGGGAAAGATAAACTGCTGCTTCGTGGGCTGCGACAGGGTGGCGGCAAACGGTGAT
>JAEEZH010000027.1 GCA_016288495.1 Lachnospiraceae bacterium | reverse complement strand
ACCATGATAAGGCAGATATCGGAGAACGTGATAATGCCCATCGCCGGGATCATCCTGACCTTCATAGCCTGCTATGAGCTGATCACGCTGGTCATCAGCCATAACAACCTGGCAAACTTTGAGACATGGATATTCTTTAAGTGGATATTCAAGACATTTATCGCGGTGGAGCTGATCACACATACCTTCGACATAACCATGGCGGTATTTGATGTGGCACAGAGCGTGATAAACAGGTCCGGAGGTCTTATCCAGGGTGCGGCCAGGATTGATCCGGGTAACATAGCGGCATTGCAGCACCGGGTAGAGACCATGGAGATAGGCCCTTTGTTCGGGCTCTTTTTACAGAGCTTCGTGGTGCAGTTTTTAATGCTCCTTTTATCGGCACTCATCTTTGTCATAGTACATGCCAGGATGATCGAGATTTACCTGATGGTGAGCCTTGCGCCGATCCCTATGTCCACCTTTGGCAACAGGGAACAGAGCATGATAGGCCAGAACTATATGAGGTCGCTCTTTGCACTTGGCTTCCAGGGATTCCTCATACTCATATGTGTGGGCATATATGCGGTGCTGGTGAGGGGCGTGGCGCTTACAAATGACATCATCGGGTCGCTGTGGGGGCTGGTGGGCTATACGATCCTGCTGGCATTCACGCTGTTCAAGACAGGCACCATAGCCCGGTCGGTACTGCACGCACACTAAGAAAAGGAGGCAGATCAAAAAATGGCAGCATCATACATTTCAGTCCCGAGGGACCTTACGAAGGTAAAGAGCAAGCTGGTCTTCGGGCTCACAAAAAGACAGCTGGTATGCTTTTTATTGGCGGCGCTCATAGGAGTGCCGTCATTCTTTCTGATAAAGCATTTCACCGGCACTAATACGGCAGTGATGGGGATGATCGTCCTCATGATGCCGTTTTTCTTTCTGGCTATGTATGAAAAGAACGGCCAGCCCCTGGAGGTGATCATGAGGCACATGGTACAGTCCGTTTTCATACGTCCAAAGATAAGGCCATATAAGACGGATAACTACTATGAGGTGATCGGAAGATATGCAGTGGCTAAAGAAGGGATAGATAAGATCATAAGCACACATACCGATGGCGGAACCGGCCGGAAACAGGCCATGGCAGGAAGAAATGATAAGGAAAAATAAGGAAATAAAAAAAATAAGGAGGACAATAAACTTGTTTGATTTGTTTGAAAGACTTTTTAAAAAGGAGGAGCACAGGAACCTAAAGATGCCGCCCGGCCTATCAAGGGAAGATGAAAAGGCAGTAAGGGAGATAATAAAAAAGGCAAAGAATAATGACGGGATCCCGAGGAGCGCTCAGCAGAGCATACCGTTCGACAGGATGTTCCAGGACGGGATCTGCCGGGTGGGCCTTGATTATTACACCAAGACCATCCAGTTCCAGGATATCAATTATCAGCTGGCACTGCAGGAGGATAAGACGGAGATATTTGAGGAGTGGTGCTCGTTCCTTAATTTTTTTGACAGCTCAGTAGGGTTTGAACTGAGCTTCATGAACATGGCCACGGATGCTGCGGCGTTTGAAAAGAGCATAGCAATAAAGCATAAGGACGATGGCTTCAATGACGTGAGGGATGAGTATTCAGGGGTACTGCTGCATCAGATGGAAGCAGGCAATAACGGCCTTACTAAGACCAAATTCCTGACATTCGGGATCCATGCAGAGTCAATGAAGGCGGCAAAACCCAGGCTCATCCACATCGAGATAGACCTTCTAAATAACTTCAAAAGGCTCGGTGTGATGGCAAAGACGCTTAACGGCTATGAAAGGCTTCAGCTCATGCATAAGCAGTTCCATATGGAGGATAATGAGCCCTTCAGGTTCGACTGGAAATACCTGGTGAGGTCAGGCCTTTCCGTAAAGGATTTCATAGCGCCTTCAAGCTTTGCCTTCCCCACGGGCAGGATGTTCCGGGTGGGCAGCATGTACGGGTGCATGAGCTTCCTTTCCATAGACGCCTCGGATGTGAGCGACAGGATGCTGGCGGATTTCCTCAGCATGGAATCAAGCCAGATCGTGACTATGCACATAAGGTCGGTGGATCAGAATGAAGCCATAAAGACCATAAAGCATACCATCACGGAGCTTGACCGTTCAAAGATAGAGGAGCAGAAGAAGGCCATGAGGTCAGGCTATGACATGGATATAATCCCCTCGGATCTTGCCACTTACGGTAGGGACGCAAAGGCGCTCTTAAAAGAGCTCCAGTCGCAGAATGAGAGGATGTTCCTTCTGACATTCATAGTGATGAACACGGGAAAGACCATGCAGGAGCTTGAGAATAACGTATTCCAGGCATCATCCATCGCCCAGAAGCATAACTGCACCCTGATAAGGCTTGATTACCAGCAGGAGGAAGGGCTCATGAGCTCGCTCCCCCTTGCCAGCAACCTGATCGATATCAAAAGGGGCATGACGACTTCCAGCACGGCCATCTTCGTGCCATTCACCACACAGGAGCTGTTTCAGAATGATAGGGAATCGCTCTACTACGGGCTTAACGCTTTGTCAAATAACCTAATCATGGTGGACCGCAAAAAACTTAAGAATCCCAACGGCCTTATCTTAGGTACGCCGGGTTCCGGTAAGTCCTTTTCGGCAAAGAGGGAGATTGCGAACGCATTCCTTGTGACGGATGACGATGTGATCATATCGGATCCTGAGTCAGAGTATTCGGCCCTTGTGCGGCGCTTTAACGGACAGGTCATAAAGATAAGCCCTACATCCGACCAGTACATAGATCCAATGGATATAAATATGGACTATTCGGATGATGATAACCCGGTGGCACCCAAGGCCGATTTCATCCTGTCGCTT
>JAEEZH010000026.1 GCA_016288495.1 Lachnospiraceae bacterium | reverse complement strand
CGATCCCTATAATGTTCCAGAGCCTGATGCTGGCTCTGGTGGCGGCGGGAGATGCGCTGATGCTGGGGCGTGTAGCTCAGGAACAGATGACGGCGGTTTCACTGGCCACACAGATACAGTTTGTCCAAAACATGATCATCTCCTCAGTTACGGCCGCAGGAGCGATTTTGGGTGCCCAATATTGGGGAAAGGGTGATAAATCCACTCTTCGCAGACTCTTTAATCTCATGCTGACGATAGTCGGTGTGGTTTCTCTTGTATTCTTTTTGCTTTGTGAATTTGCGCCGGGGGCAATGATGCATATTTTTGCACATGATCCGGTGTTGGTAGACATAGGTAGTAAGTATCTAAGAATAGCCGGATGGTCATATCTGATCACCGGAATTTCCCAGTGTTATCTTGCGATAATGAAGGTGACGGAGCATGTCACTCCCGGTGCATTAATAAGCGCCAGCGCTGTGATCAGCAATATTGTATTAAACGCGGTATTTATATTCGGTCTTCTGAGAGCACCCAGAATGGAGGCAGCCGGTGCAGCCCTCGCCACCACTATTGCCAGAGTGATCGAGCTTTCTCTATGTATAATAATTTCAGCCGGGAAAACGTACATCCGTCCGGATATAAAGGGCTTTTTTAAAGTTGGAGCGGGTCTTGTTAAAGATTTTGTAAAGCAGCTTTTGCCCTTGATAGGAGGGGCTTTTCTCTGGGGTGTAGGATTCACCTCATATACCGCGATCATGGGACATCTCGGGGTGGATGCGGCGGCAGCAAATTCAGTTGCTGCCGTGGTCAGGGATCTGGTGTGCTGCGCCTGTAATGGTGTGGGTACCGCTGCAGGCATTATGGTCGGAAATGAGCTTGGAGCCGGAAATCTGGAAAAGGGCAAGGCATACGGGATCAAGCTAAGGAATATTTCCTATGTGATCGGGTTTGCATCCACGGCAGTTGTTCTGGCAGTCACACCACTACTCCTTAAATTTGTCATCCTCACAGAAAAAGCGCAAAGCTATCTGTTGGGAATGATGATAATAATGTCGATCTACATGATAGGACGTTGTGTAAATACTGTGTGCATCAATGGAATCCTTGACGGCGGCGGTGATACGATCTTTGACATGTACAGCCTGGCCATCTGCATGTGGGGAATCGCGATTCCGCTGGCGATCCTGGGGGCCTTTGTTTTTCACTGGAATGTGCTGTTGGTCTACGCCTGCACCTGCCTGGACGAAGTGGGTAAGATCCCCTGGGTCATGATAAGGATACGCAAATATAAATGGGTGAAAAACCTTACTAAGGACTATTGACCCTGGGGGACGGAGTCAGGGGGTCATAGTCAGACAATTCTTAAAATAAACTCGGAGAGGCAAAATGGTCAAAATAGATCTGATCACCGGATTCCTGGGATCCGGGAAAACTACATTTCTTTTGAAATATGCCAGATATCTGATGAATAAGGGGTTTAAGATCGGTATCTTGGAATACGATTATGGTGCGGTAAATGTGGACATGCTGCTCCTGAACAAGCTTCGCTGCGATAAGTGCGAGCTTGAGATGGTGGCAGCGGCATGCGATGAAGACTGTCTGAAGAGACGCTTTCGCACGAAGCTGATCGCCATGGCTATGAGCGGATATGACAGGGTGATAGTGGAGCCTTCGGGGGTATTTGACATGGATATGTTTTTTGACACTCTGAGGGATGATGATACGCTTGAGAGAATGTACGAAATCGGAAGTGTCATAACCATTGTCAATGCAAATCTGTCTGATAACGGGGACGCGGAGGAGGACTTCTTTCTGGCTTCCCAGGCAGCGAGTGCGGGGTGCATACTGCTCAGCAGAGCCCAGCTTTCAAGTACGGAGAACATAGAAAAGACCAAGGCTCATTTGCAGAGGGCTGCAGAGTCCATAAGATGCAAGATCAGAGGAAAATACATCGCAAAAGATTGGGAAGAGCTGACGGATAGCGACTTTGAAATCATTGCAGGAAGCGGGTATTTTTCAAATGATTATATGAAGACCATAGCAGGGGGAAAGACGGAGTTTGATTCGGTATGCTTCCTGGATCTGAAGGATGACCTTGAGGGGGCTCAGAAAAAAATAAAAACCCTCTTTTTGGATGAGAGCTATGGAAAGATCATCCGTGTGAAGGGTTTTGTCTGTGACAAAGACGGCGGGTATCAGCTAAATGCCACCCGCCATGAGATACTGACGGATCTGATATCTATAGGTCAGGGTGTGTTCATCGTTATCGGCACAGCCCTGAATAAAAACAAGATCCGCGAACTGATGTATTCATAAGTTACTATTCCGTGCTCTTTCTGAAGATGGGGTGTGCCATCGAAGCCGGCCACCCGTACATCTCCCGGGATGGACAATCCCAGTTTCTTTAAAGCATTCATCAGGTGAACCGCCAGGAAATCATTGGCGCACACGAAGGCGTCGGGTATTTCCTCAAGCCCCGACACTCTTTCTGCGATCCAGTCCACATCTCCGTAGGGGGAGGCGTCGGGATCCAGGATACAGTATTTTTCATTATATTCGATGCCTGCATCCATGAGGGCGATGCGGTATCCTATCCATCTGTCATAGAAGCTTCCGCAATGCTCACTGTCACCGAAGAAGCCGATCTTCCTTTGAGGAATACTTTACAAGTTATGAAAGCTTTATGCTCACGGGTAAATTCAAATTCAGCAAAAAGGGAAGCTTCGGTCTTGCCTTTGATTACAGCGGTGAGCAGGATAAATACAAAATGATAAGTATAGACCCCGCAAAGGGAAGTATTGAACTTCTGTTTAACGAGGGCACGACGGAGATCACTTCTGCTGCGGCTCATTTAAAGGAAGGGGAAACCTACTCCTTTACATACATTCAGGAAGGTTCGGTCGGGGTCTTTTACATAGACGGCGAAACCTCGCTGACTGTCAGGATCTACGGGGTTACGGGAAAGAGCATCATGCTTTTTGCTGAGAGCAACAGTGTGGAATTTACAGACTTACGAGAGTATACAAGATAAGGATTATTACTATGGAATACAAGACATTACAGAGGGCGAGAGAATATGAAAAGGAAAACGGTGGAAAAATACCTGCATCCGACAGGCCGGTTTTTCACATGACGCCCTATGTTGGCTGGACCAACGATCCCAATGGATTTTCATATTATGGTGGGAAGTACCATCTTTTTTATCAATATAATCCCTATGATACCAGATGGGATTCCATGCACTGGGGACACGTGGTGAGCGAGGATATGGTGAAATGGGAGTACCTCCCGGCTGCCCTTGCTCCTGAGGATGAGTACGATTCCTTTGGCTGTTTTTCCGGAACCGCAATGGAACTTCCTGACGGGAAGCATTATATTATCTACACCGGCGTACACAAGGCCGAAGACGGAAAAGAATACCAGAAGCAGTGCATAGCCATTGGTGACGGCACGGAGTATCACAAATACGAAAAGAATCCGGTACTTACTTCCGAGGATCTGCCCAAGGGACTCAGCCCCTATGACTTCAGGGACCCGAAGGTGTTCAGGGACGAGGACGGAATGTTCCGCTGCGTGGTGGGCGGAAAGGACGAAAAGGGCCTCGGAGAGCTTCTTTTATTTGCCAGCAGTGATGGATTTGACTGGCATTTTGAGAACATTTTCATCGCAAATGACGGTGAGTACGGATGTATGTGGGAGTGCCCGGATTTCTTTATGATGGGAGAGACAGCAGTGCTTCTCACCAGTCCTCAGGACATGGTGGCTAAGGGTCTTGATTTTCATAGCGGAAACGGAACCCTGTGTCAGATCGGTTCATATGACATAGAAGGCAAACAGTTTTTAAGACACTCTGCCCAGACCATCGATCACGGTATCGATTTTTATGCTCCTCAGACCTTGAAGGCTCCGGACGGAAGACGGATCATGATTGCCTGGATGCAGAATTGGGATACCTGTAATACTTCCGGTTTCAGAGCGATGCCCTGGTTTGGTCAGATGACTGTTGCCAGAGAACTTTCTCTCAAAGACGGGAAGCTGTATCAGATGCCGGTCCGCGAGCTAGAAAATTACAGAAAAGATAAGATAGGATATAAAGATGTTGAGGTCGGCGGAAAGGTGACTCTTCACGGGATCGAGGGAAGATGCCTTGACGTGATCATAAAGGTGCGGCCCGCAGACCGCGAGAATGTGTTCAAGAGATTTACGATGTATTTTGCAAAGGATG
>JAEEZH010000025.1 GCA_016288495.1 Lachnospiraceae bacterium | reverse complement strand
TTGCCTTTATAGTTCCTCGTAATATAATGACGCGGGGTGGAGCAGCTAGGCAGCTCGTCGGGCTCATAACCCGAAGGTCACAGGGTCAAATCCTGTCCCCGCTACTTAAATGCCCAGTTAGCTCAGTTGGTAGAGCAGAGGACTGAAAATCCTCGTGTCTCTGGTTCGATTCCGGAACTGGGCATTTTTTGTGCTCTTTTTCATTGTTCATGTACTTAAAATCACTCGTGTCTCTGGTTCTGCAGGTCGCATTCGCGCATGGCGCTCATAATCGCTCCCCAAAAACGTCCACTGGACGTTTTTGCAGAACTGGGCATTTTTCATGTCCGTTTTTGCAGAACCGGGCATTTTTTTTTGCCCTTTTATATTTTTTTCAATATGCCAGATCCACATGACCGGTTATGCCGGCCTGTCCTGTGCTTTCATGCAGGTAGATACTGCTTTTTCTGAGCATTCCCGCAAAGTCTCCGTTATCATCCCGAAGTGAATACTCCGTGGATACGTTTTTCAGATATATTGCTCCCACATCGGCGCTTTTCAGATCCAAAAGCACATCATCTCCGGCTGAGTTTTTTGTCCATACCTTAAGCCGGGTGAATACATCATCATTTTCATCTATCCATCCGTTGTGATCATCGTCGTACCGGGCCAGATCCGAATATCCGTCTCCGTTTTTTGTGCCGAACAGTTCTCTTCCGTCATTGATGATCCCGTCTCCGTTTTTGTCCAGCGCGATAAGCCCGCAGTCTTCTCCTACGAAGGAGATCTCTTCTTTTTTACCATCACAATCAAGATCAAAAAGGAATTTCTGATCGCTGACCGAGGTGACGGATGAACCCAGGTTGATCACCAGAGGATCTGCCATTACGTAGGGTACGGTGGTCTCTATTTTAAACTCTTCAACAAAGGCGGAAGACATGGAAAAACTGACGTTAAAATTAATTTCTCTTCCATCCTCTGTCCTGACAAGACCTTTGGATTCGAAGGACGTCTCCTCGAATTCGCCGCTCCAGAATTCCGTATTTTCGGTTTTCTTCCAGACAGAGTAGTTTTCGCCGGGATTAAATTGTCCTATCTGACTGTTGCTGCGCTTCCAGTGGCTGCCGCCTTTGAGGATCAGATCCAGCAGGTATCTGAAAAGCCGGATCTGCATATGGAGCTCATCTGAGGGAGACATACCCGTGTCATTTTTACCTATGTACATGGATGTACCTGATGAAACCTGTGCATTTGTGCCATAGGATGTGCCGCCTGTATTTTTTCCCTGCAGATTCTTTTGTATGTTCAGGCCCTGAGAGAAGCGGCTGCTCTTGATATTATAGCCGCTTACTTTGGTGTAGAGACTGTTTGATCTCATGTTTATTGAACTGCTTTGGATCTTCATTTGTTTCCTCCTTTTATTATCTGATATTGAAAAAAAGCGTAAAAAAAACACACCGTCACAGCGAGCCTCTCAATCCGTTGAGACGATGTGCATTCCTTTGCCTGTCACAAAATCAATATCGGCAGGTAATAAATAAAAGTTTAGATTAAGATAATTGTAGTGTTTCCGGATATGGTTGTGATATAATATTGGGCGGAATGACCGTCGGTGATGTTTGAAAAATCTTGTGACGAAGAATTAATCGGAGGAAAAATGGCTGACAGAGCGGAAACAGTGCTGGATATACGTGACTTGGATATAAGTTTCAGATCACCGGCCGGATTGATCCATGCAATAAGGGGAGTGAATATGACGCTCAGAAGGGGCGAGACGCTGGCTGTGGTGGGAGAGTCCGGATCAGGGAAATCCGTAACCATGCGTGCCGTAATGGGTATCCTGGCAAAAAATACGGTCATAAACAGTGGTGAGATCCTTTTCACTTATATGGATGCTGATGAAAAAAAGCATACGGAAGATCTGTTGAAAAAGGATAGATCCTGGCGTGAGAGCAATATAAACGGCAGGCGGATAGCCATGGTTTTTCAGGATCCCATGACGTCTTTAAATCCTACCATGAAGATAGGGTCTCAGCTGGAGGCTGCGATCCTATCCCATTATAAAATAAGCCGCAGGGAAGCTTTTTCCAAGGCGCTTCGTCTGCTGGGTGAAGTGGGTATCACCGATCCGGAAAGCAGGATGCAGCAGTATCCTCATCAGCTTTCGGGAGGTATGCGACAGAGAGTGGTGATCGCCATTGCCCTGTCCTGTGATCCCCAGGTGTTGATCTGCGATGAGCCTACCACGGCGTTGGATGTGACTGTTCAGGAAAAGATACTCCAGCTCATCAGACGTATCCAGATAGAAAGAGAACTGTCGGTGGTCTTTATCACTCATAATATGGGCGTGGTTGCAAATATGGCTGACTACGTAAATGTGATGTATGCCGGTAAAGTGGTGGAATCGGGGACAATAATAGATATTTTTTACGATCCCAGGCATCCGTATACCTGGGGTCTGCTTTCTTCCATTCCGGATGTGGATTCCGAAGGGGCAGAGCTGTTTTCCATCCCCGGTACGCCTCCGGATCTGAGAAATCATATTGTGGGAGATGCTTTTGCTCCCAGAAATCCCTATGCCATGGAGATCGATTTCAAGGCAGAACCCCCTATGTTTAAGATATCCGAATCACACTTTGCCGCAACCTGGCTTTTGGATGAGCGCGCGCCTAAGGTAGAGCGTCCCGACAGTCTGGAAAAGAGGATAAGACGGCTCAGAGAGGAGACCAGAGAATATGTCGGCTAAGGAACCTCTGTTAAAAGTGGAAGAGCTGTGTATGTATTTTTCTTCAAAAAAACATGTGATACGCGCAGCCCAGAATGTGAGTTTTGAGATAAATAAGGGTGAAACCTATGGTCTGGTGGGAGAGTCCGGTTCAGGTAAATCCACCATCGGGCGTTGTGTGATCCGTTTGTATGATCCCACTTCGGGAAGGATATTTTTAAAGGGTGAGGACATTTCGGGTACACTTGATAAACAAAAAAAGGAACTTTTGTATAAAAATATCCAGATGATCTTTCAGGACCCCATGTCGTCGCTGAATCCCCGGAAGACTGCTGAGGAGATCGTGGGAGAGGGGCTGGATATACATCATCTTTATAAAAGCCGTGAGGAGAGAAAGGAAAAGATACTCAGGATCCTTTCCATGGTGGGCCTGTCTCCTGAACAGGCGGGACGTTATCCTGCCCAGTTTTCGGGAGGTCAGAGACAGCGCATCGGTATTGCAAGGGCGCTTGTCATGGAGCCTTCACTTGTTATCGCGGATGAATGTATAGCAGCTCTTGATGTGTCCATCCAGGCTCAGGTGGTAAATATGCTGCGCCGGATAAAAAATGAGCTGGGCACTTCTTTTCTGTTCATTTCCCATGATCTTTCAATGGTACGTTACCTGTCCGATAAGATAGGCGTTCTGCACCTGGGGTTTTTACTTGAGAGCGGGACGTCCGAGGAGATCTTTAACAATCCGATACATCCTTATACCAGGAGTCTGATATCTGCCATCCCGTCTCCTAATCCTCTGGTACAGCTCAGAGAACGGGAATATTATGATGTGGAGAAGGATGGCGTGTATTATGATAACGGAAGCTGGCATCTGCTTGAAGGCACACATAAGGTATGGTGTACTGATACGGAATTCAAGAAGTGGACGGGAAATAATGAGCTTTTGGGAGGTGAGGATTGATGAGACGCGGCTTTGTGAGAGTGATAAGTATATTAACTGTGCTTTCGTCGGTGGCGTCCTTACTTTGCGGATGCGTTTCATCCATTCCTTCGACGGATCCGGAAAATGAGATAGATTTTTATGTCTTGAATCCACCCGTTAATCTTGATCCGCAGAAGCAGTTCTATGCGGAAAATATAAAAATACAGGGAATGTTCCTGGAAGGGCTTATGACCAGGGATGAGAAGGGAAATGCTGTCTGTGGTATCGCAAAGAGCTATGATGTGTCTGAAGATGGTCGAATTTATACCTTTTATCTTAGGGAGGATGCCCGCTGGGATAATGGGACAGAGGTTACGGCGGATGATTTTGTTTTTGCTTTCCAGAGGCTGGTAGATCCGGAAAATGCATCCGATGCTGCGATAATGATCACCGAATATGTGAAGGTATGTGGGGCAGAGGATATTTTTTATGGTCGTGCACCCGTTGATTCACTTGGGGTCAGGGCAGTAGATGACCATACTTTGGAGATAAAACTGGAGAATCCCTGTCCATTTTTCACCGATCTTTTGGCCGCACCGACTATGAGTCCCTGTAACCGCCGGTACTATTACAGTCATGAGGACAGATATTTTGCGAATGGGGATAATATCCTAAGTTGCGGTCCCTTTACTATAGATTACTATGAGCCCAGGGGAAAACAGATCCATCTCAGAAAAAATGAATACTATTATGATGCGGATAAAGTGGAGCTTGCGGGGGTGAATCTGCAGCTGCTTGCCGACCAGCAGCAGCTGATAATGAGCTTTCAAACAGGAGCCGCCGAGTGTATCCCCATTTCCGGGGAGCAGCTGGAGGTTTCGGAAGGAGATCCGAGACTGAATGAAGTCAGCGGAGTGATGGTATGGTATGTAATGCAGAATTTCAACAATAAAGCTCTGGCAAACCGGAATATACGCAGGGCTTTGAATCTTTGCGTTAACAGGGAAATGCTTCAGAAAAATCTGTTGAGAGCAGGGAATACGGTGATGACACGGCTGATCCCCGAAAAGATCTGTATTGAACCGGATGGGACGGATTTCGGAGGAGAAACGGACCGGTATAAGGATGTATGCGGCTATGATCCCGAAAAAGCCCGGGAATATTGGGAAAAGGGTCTTGAGGAGCTCGGTGAAAGCGGGGCGGAGTTCGAGTTACTGACTGTTTCGGAGACAAATACCTTTATGGATATTTTAAAGGAGGAATGGGAAAATAAGCTTCCGGGCTTTAAGCTTAAATACAGGGTGGTCCAGCCCAATGTTTTTCATCAGGAAATGTTTAATGGCAATTATGATCTGTGCCTGTTTGCCTGGGCTGCGGATTACGGGGATCCCGTATCTTATCTGAATTTGTTTGTGACAGGTGCAAAATGGGATTGTCCCGGATTCAGTTCCCGGGTCTATGATAAGATAATGAAAGATGCAAACAGTGAACCCCTGGTTTTGGACGCTGCAAAAAGATTTGAGAAGCTCCATGAAGCGGAGGATTATCTGATGGAGGAAGCTGTTATTATCCCCATTTATTGTCAGGGAAGTGCCTGTCTGGTGTCGGATGAGGTGCCGGGGATCCTTTTTCTTCCCTTAACTCCTGAAATCGGCTTTAAAAATGCAAAATACAAAAAGCAGGTGGCAAAATGAAAAAATATATCTTAAAGCGGATATTGATATCAGCCTGTTCCCTGATCGCTATGATGGTGATCCTGTTTTTATTACTGACATTGATGCCCGGTTCGCCGTTTAACGATGAGAAGCTGGATGCGGCCCAGAAAGCTGTGCTGGCGGCAAAATACGGCCTGGACAAGCCTGTTTTCACCAGGCTTCTCATATATATGAAAAATGTTTTAAAAGGGGATTTCGGGGTAAGCTATGTGCTGGCCCGCGATATTCCCGTGTCGGAGCTGTTGACAGGCAGGATAGGAGTATCTGTGGGTATAGGTTTTTGCTCTCTGTTGCTGGGGACTGTAGCCGGTATTGCACTGGGGCTCATGGCGTCGGTATGGGAGGGACGTTTCCCGGATCATCTGGCTATGGGTATCTCGATACTGGGACTTGCGGCACCGGCTTACGTTTTTGCGGTATTATTCTGTTATTATCTTGGCTTTAAATGGCGCCTGTTTCCTCTGATCTATGATCTGAGAGCGCCGTTGTCTTCGGCTGCCCTTCCCATTCTGGCGTCATCGGTGATGATCTTATCCGTGATCAGCAGATTTACCAGGGATGAGACCCTGAGGGTGATGCAGTCGGATTATGTGCTTTTTGCCAGATGTCAGGGTATGGATAAAAAGACCCTGATCTTTGGATATATTCTGAGAAATGCGCTTCTTCCCATAGTAACGGTGATGGGTTCCCTTGTGGTCTCACTTTTGACGGGTACCCTGGTAATAGAGGATATGTTCGCCGTTCCCGGGATCGGTTCGTTTATGGGAGAGGCCATTCTTGAAAATGATTATAATGTTGTCCTGGCTCTGAGTTTCATCTACGCCATGATCTATGTGGTGGTGATGCTGGGCGTGGATCTGATATACGGTATCCTGGATCCCAGGATCAGAATAGCAGGGAAGGCAGAATAAGGGATAAAAAGAAAGAGGCATGATCATGGGTTATGAGCCTAAAGCAGAAGATTTTCGTTTCATAGAAAGAAACGGTGAAGAGATAAAAGACAACAGCTCTTACGGAACAGAGGGCTATTGGAGATCGGTATATAAAAAATTTGTAAGCAAAAAGATCAATGTGGCTGCGCTTGTGGTTCTTTTACTGCTGGTAGTCCTTGCGATCATCGGACCGTGGCTTTCGGGTTATAAATATAACGCTCAGCAGTTGGAATATCCCAATCTGACTCCCAGGATACCGGTGATCGAGCAGCTGGGTATCTTTGACGGAAAGAGTGTGATCAATAAAACTACGGGACGGGAAGTATCCAATCCCTATATTGAGCAGGGAATAGCCCAGTATCATTTCTTCGGAACGGACGCTATGGGCAGGGATGTGTTTTGCCGGTGCTTCCGGGGACTTCGGATATCCTTGTTTGTAGCCGTAGTATCCACACTTGTAAATGTACTGATCGGTCTCACCTACGGGATGATATCCGGATATTTCGGCGGAGCCGTGGATATGTGCATGCAGCGTGTTGTCGATATCTGGGGGTCTATTCCCCAGATGGTGGTGCTGACGCTGCTGGTCCTTGTATTGAAACCGGGTATATTAACCCTTATAATAGCTTTTATGATAACAGGCTGGATTGGCATGAGCCAGATAACCAGAGCAGAGGTCCTGAGGATGAGGGAGGCGGAATTTGTTCTGGCGTCCAGGACTCTGGGAGCAGGCAGTTTTTTTATCCTGTTCAGAAACATACTGCCGAATATAACGGGCCCTGTGATCACACAGATCATGGTGACTATTCCTTCGGCTATCTTTATGGAATCCACTCTTTCGGTGATGGGACTGGGCATCTCGTCGGGTGAGGTCTCTCTCGGACTTATGATCCAGAGCGGATTGCTCAATTTCTTTTTGCATCCTCACCGTTTGGTGCCGCCGGTCATCATCATGGTGCTGACCATGGTCTGCTGCAACCGGCTGGGTGATGCATTGAGGGTGGCCATGGATCCCGGGGAAGTGTTGTAAAAAAACGGTATTTAGATCAATACATGTTACAAAGGAGGAAAAAAATGACAGAACAGCTTAAGAAGGTACGTGAACTGATGAGTGAATATGCGGATCCTCTTCCTGAGGAGCTCGACGGAAAGATGCAGCTTATCGCAGATCTGGGGTTTAATTCCCTGACTCTTTTTGAAATGGTAAATGATGCCGAGGAGCGCTTTTCGGTAAGATTCGAAGATGATGAGCTTATGAGTATAGTTACGGTTGATGATTTCCTTGACATGCTCAAAAAGAAAAATGTCAGTATTTAGGAGTTTTGCTTATGAAAGATCATACTTTTATTCCGGTACCGGAAAACAAAAAAACAGCCTTTGATTATCGCACCGTGATCCTTAACCGCATAAAGGAAGTGCCGGAGGTTCCCATGTTCTCCTTTACGGAGAATGAAAACGGCCAGAAAAGGGAGGTGTTTCCCGACGCATTTCTTCATACCATAGATAATCTGGGCAGGTGGTTTTCAAAACAGGGCTGCAAAAGGTCACATATCGCGATCCTTGGGGATAATTCCTATGAATGGATCCTCACCATGTTTGCAGTGATCATGAGTGATAATGTGCTGGTAACCCTTGATAAGGGTCTGGAATTGCCCTCTCTTGATTTTATAGTAAAAAAGAGCAGGAGCAGTGTTCTTTTCTATTCCAAAGTTTTTGCCGAAAAAGCCGAGGCTCTGGCAAAGGCGTATGATCTGGTGCTGTACAGGCTGGAGGATATAGAAAAATATGCGGCACAAGGAGAGAGCCTGCCCGATACCGGAGCTATTGAAACGGACCCTGATGCACCGGCGATCCTTATGTACACATCAGGTACCACGGGTGAGCCCAAAGGCGTAATGCTCAGTCAGAGGAATACGGTAGGTAATATTCATTATGCTGCCATGAATACCGATTTTACCGGAAATTCAGTGTATCTTCTGCCGCTCAATCATATTTACGGTCTCGGATCTGCGCTGCTCATCACCATAATCAGTAACAATACTGTTACGGTGAATTCAAATATGCGCTATATGATGAGCGATATACAGGCTGCGAAGCCGGATATCCTTTTTATTGTGCCTCTTTTTGTCCAGACTCTTTATGCCGGATTCAGAAGATTCCTTAAGGCAAAGGGAGTCGATGCCATGATCGATACCATGATAGAAGAGAACAGGCAGAAGGGTAATGTGAGCGATGAAGAGAAGAGGGAGATGTTTGCGGATGTGCTGGCCTTTTTCGGTGGCAGGCTCACAAGGATAGTCTCCGGCGGCGCACCTTTGGATATGGATTCCTACAGGGGCTTTCGTGATCTGGGGATCACGGTGCTGAACGGCTACGGCATCACGGAGTGTTCTCCTGTCCTGGCGGTCAATCCCATAGACAATAATATCCCGGAATCGGTGGGTAAGGTCATTCCTTCGCTTGAGATACGTATCGAAGATCCCGATGAGGACGGATACGGAGAGATCTGTGCCAAGGGTCCCACGGTCATGTTGGGATATTTTGAAAACGAAGAAGAAAACAAAAAGGCACTTACAGACGGATGGTTCCATACCGGAGACAAGGGCTGGATAGATGATGAGGATCATCTTTATGTTTGCGGCAGGATAAAGAATCTGATCATACTTGCCAACGGTGAAAACGTGTCTCCCGAGGAAATAGAGAGTATGATATATCAGAAGATAAAGGCGGTGGGCGAAGTCGTGGTATATGATAAGAACAGCAAGATCACCGCCCAGGTATTCATCAATGAGGATTATGTCAGGGAAAACGGCATCGATGATCCCCAGCAGACCGTAAAGGACGGCATATACAACCTGAATCTGAAGCTTGCCGTATACAAGAGAATAAACGAAGTGGAATTCCGCGATACGCCTTTTGAAAAGACTACGTCAAAAAAGATCAAGCGCAGAATGTAAAGTGTGGTTTTATCCGGAGAAAAGAAATGAGTGTATCTTTAGGGGCGATCGAAGCCGGCGGCTGATGCTGCCGGTCTGGGAGACGCCGGAGACAGGATCTTCGGTACAAAATAATACCTGAAAAGAAAAATCCGACGGATCCGGAAACTTATATGTAGTTAGGTAATAATTTCTTTGACACAAGATGTTGTGTGTGGTAAACTTGTATGGATTGTGAAGATATGTAGTTTGCCGAGGTGACACAGGTGGATAAGAAGGAATACAATATCAGATTAGAGCAGATAGAATCACTGGTCAGGGAGCATAGCTTCGAAGAGGCTATGGAGGTTTGTGATATCATTAACTGGCGTAAGGTCCAGAAGCTCCGGACTCTTTGCATGGTGAGCGAGATATATGCCGCAAACCGCAGATACGAGGATGCCAGGGATATCATGCTTCTTGCTTATAATAAAAATCCTGAATCCAGACATGTGGTGTCATCTCTCTGCAAGCTTTCCCTCAAGCTGGATGATCTGGTAAATGCGGTAAATTACCAGCGGATATATGAGCGTATGGCTCCCGGCAGTGCCCAGACTTATATCCTTAAATATCTGTTATACAAGTATGAAGAGGTAAGTTATGAAGAGCGCATTGCTCTTCTGGAAGAGTACAAAAAGGTAGAGGACGAGCCGGGTAAATGGAATCTGGAACTGGCAAAGCTGTACAATCTGGTAGGCTCTGCCCAGAAGTGCGTTCAGGAGTGTGATGACATCATCCTGATGTCCACGGATAACCGTACTATTTTGCAGGCCATGGAGTTAAAGCAGGAGCATAAGCCCCTGACATCCATGCAGCAGGAGAAGCAAAAGCATATCCAGAGACTGGAGTCCGGAGAGGTCTTTCCTGCCGAAGAGATGGCCGGATATGAAGAGGATGCCGGGATCTATGAGGATGAAGCCGAAGATGCCGGATATGAGGGCGATGAATATATTGCGGATCCCGGTGAGGATATGAATGAGCCTTCGCCGGTATCACAGACCGCTCCGCCGGCGGCAGCGGGCACGGAGGCTCCGGCTGCGGCTTTGGAGGACGATATACAGGTTAAACAGCTTTCCGGGGACAAATTCAGCACCATGAACATTCAGGCTGATCTGTCCGAAAATGTGAAGGAGTGGTTTAAGAGTCAGGAGGAGCAGGTTCCTGAGGGACTTACCCTTCAGTCTCAGGACGGAGATTCCCTTAATACGGGGGATCTGCAGACCCAGGAGGAGACTTTCTTCAGGGAGAGGACTGCCGCTCTTGCTTTTGCGGAGGAGGATGCAGCCGCTTTAAATGAGGCTGTTCTTAATGATATCAGGGCCACGGGCCGTATGGTCTATGATGAGGATGAAGGGGAGAATTATTTTTCAAACGTCCCCGAAAACATACAGCCGGTAGTCAAGCCGGTATCGGGCTATGCGCCTTCCGGAGCTACCAGACATACAAAGACCAGCGTGCTTGGATCCGGTGCGCCTGACGGTATCGCACCCGTCAGGGAGAATGCGGTGAACAGCATGCTTTCCCAGGATGATGACGGCCAGATCAGTATGATGATCCCTGAGCCCGAATCCGTGGAAAAACAGATCACGGGCCAGATAAATATGTCCGGTTTCCTGAGTGAATGGGAAGAGCAGAGAAAAGAGAGCCAGCGTCGGAGGATAGCGGACGCCAAGCGAAAGAATCTGGAGCAGACTAACAATATTGCCAGTGAACTGGAAGCCATTCTTCCCAGGATAACGGGTGAGCTTCCCACTGTGGAGCAGATAGAAAAGGATGTGGTCCTTCCCGAGGAGGATGTGGAAAAGACCCGTAAGAATCTGGCTATGCTTAAGGAAGGTTACAATACAGGTGAGCTTCCTTATATGAGTGCCATGAAGGATGCTCCCGCTCCCGAGGATTTTGTTTCCAGAGGGATGACTACGGAGCTGCCTGCATATGATATTTCCCGGGAAGAGTATCAGGAGGGGGTTGAGGAGATCCCCGAGATTGAGGATGAACAGCCCGTCGGAGCTTTTGCCGGTGAGGATGCATATCAGGATCAGGATATGGCCTATGCCGATGAGAACGCATATCAGGATCAGGATATGGCTTATGCCGATGAGAATGTATATCCCGATCAGGATATGGCCTATGCTGATGAGAACGCATATCAGGACCAGGATATGGCCTATGCTGATGAGAACGCATATCAGGATCAGGATATGGCCTATGCTGATGAGAATGCATATCAGGATCAGAACAGATTTGATACTTCACAGATCCCCACAGACGATTTTGCCACAGGTGAGCTTCCCGGTTTTGACGCCGCCTTTGAGGGAGAAGAGGCTTATACCGAAGAAGAGCCTGTGGATGATGAGGCTGACAGTGCCGATGCATCGGAGCAGGAGCTTGATATAGACGATTCCTATCTGGAAGCCGATTTCGGAGATGTGCTCCATATCAGGAAGCTTAAGGGACGTATTAAGCGCGCACTGGCACAGTGCAACATGAAAGCTGCCATAGGTAATGTGGTGATCAGCGGAAATGAAAAAGCTGTCAGACTGGAAGTGGCTATGGGTGTATCCAGATTCATGAAGAATAATGATATGGATTTCACCGGTGATATGAGAAAGATAGATGCAAATGTCCTGAATTCCAAGGATATCAGAAAGGCTATCCCCAAGCTCAATAACGGAGCTCTGGTGATAGAGAACGCCGGCCGTCTGACGGTGAATTCCCTTGATACCCTTGCCAAGGCAGTGAATCATCCTACCATACATATGATCATCATTCTGGAGGATGAAAAGAACGAGATCAAAAAGCTTTCAGCCATGAGATCATATTTCTCGAATATGTTCCCGGCAGTGATAGAAGTGCCCACATATTCAAATAACGATCTGGTGGAATATGCAAAGCACTATGCGCTGGAAAGAGAATATACCATAGATGATATGGGTGTACTGGCGCTTCATTCCAGGATAGACGAGCTTCAGACTTCTACCCACTTTGTCACCACGAAGGAAGTGGAGGAGATCATGGATGCCGCCATGAACAACGTGGATAAAAAGAACCTCGTGCTTCTCAAGAATATCCTGTTTGCAAAACGTTATGATGAAAACGATTTGATAATCTTGAGAGAATCTAATTTTGTGAAATAAAGTATTTGTGTAAATATATATCGGGAGGGATCATGGAAAAGGTATATATATCCGAAATGGATCAGTACTATTTCGGTGAAGGTATTCACTATGAGATATACAAAAAATTAGGCGCCCACCTTTCCACTCAGGATGGAGAGGACGGTGTCTATTTTGCTGTCTGGGCTCCCCATGCCCAGTATGTGAGCGTGGTGGGTGAGTTTAACGAATGGCAGACCGATGTGCATCCCATGGAGAGGCTGGAGCCTGTGGGGATCTGGCAGATATTTATTCCCGGTGTAAAAAAGGGAGCTTTGTATAAATATTTTGTTATCGGTTCAAAGGGTCAGGGCATATATAAGAGCGATCCCTATGGTAATGAGGCGGAACTGCGTCCCGGCACGGCATCCAGGGTCACCGATATCACCGGTTATAAATGGGGTGATAAAAAGTGGATGTCTGACCGTATGAAAAAGGATGTCCAGAAGATCCCCATGGCTATATATGAGTGCCACATCGGTTCCTGGATGAGACATCCTGTTCCGGAGGCCGAGGGCTTTTACAATTATCGTCTTTTTGCCGACAGGCTGATAGAGTATCTTAAGCAGATGAATTATACTCATGTAGAGCTTATGGGCATAGCGGAATATCCCTATGACGGGTCCTGGGGATATCAGGTGACGGGTTATTATGCGCCTACTTCCAGATACGGGACTCCGGAAGACTTTATGTATCTGGTGGATTCCCTTCATAAGGCAAAGATCGGCGTAATTCTGGACTGGGTACCTGCCCACTTCCCCAGAGACGTACACGGACTGGCCGATTTTGACGGAGAGCCGCTGTATGA
The DNA here is from genome assembly GCA_016288495.1 of Lachnospiraceae bacterium. GTDB lineage: Bacteria > Bacillota > Clostridia > Lachnospirales > Lachnospiraceae > UBA1753. The sequence goes on along the minus strand of JAEEZH010000025.1, from coordinate 47,764 downwards.
ATATGCGGATCCCAGAAAGGGAGAGCATCCCGATTGGGGCACGAAGATATTTGATTACGAAAAAAATGAGGTGAAGAATTTCCTCATCGCCAATGCACTTTTCTGGCTGACCGAGTTCCATGTGGACGGACTGAGGGTAGATGCCGTGGCATCCATGCTGTATCTGGATTATGGCAAGAATTCCGGTCAGTGGGTAGCAAATAAATACGGTGAGAATAAAAACCTGGAGGCTATAGAGTTCTTTAAGCATCTGAATTCCATAATAAGGACCAGGGTTCCCGGTGCCATCACCATAGCCGAGGAGTCTACTGCCTGGCCTAAGGTGACCGCTCCTCCCGAGGACAACGGTCTGGGCTTCACCTTTAAGTGGAACATGGGCTGGATGCATGATTTCTGTGATTATATGAAGCTGGATCCCTTTTTCAGAAAGGGCAGTCATTATAAGATGACCTTTGCCATGAGTTACAACGGTGCGGAGAATTATATCCTGGTGCTGTCACATGACGAGGTGGTTCATCTGAAGTGTTCCATGCTGAACAAGATGCCCGGTTATGAGGTGGATAAATTCGCAAATCTGAGGGCAGGATATACATTCATGTTCGGACATTGCGGAAAGAAGCTTCTTTTCATGGGCCAGGATTTTGCTCAGAAGAGGGAATGGAGCGAAGAAAGGGAGCTGGACTGGTTCCTTTTGGGCGAGGATATGCACCGGGGAATGCATGATTATGTGGGCAAGCTGCTCAAGCTCTACAACAAATATCCCTGTCTGTATGAAAATGACAATAACAACAACGGCTTTGAATGGATCAATGCCGATGATACCCAGAACAGTATATATACCTTCTTCAGAAAGAGTGAGAACGGAAAGGATAATCTGCTGTTCATCATAAACTTCACTCCCATGGAGAGGAATGAATTCAGGGTAGGAGTACCGCAGAATACTAAATATAAGCTGTTGCTCTCCTCCGATGACAAGTGCTACGGAGGCAGCGGAAAGGTGCTTCCCAAAACGTATACAGCCCAGGAGATCCCCTGGGATAACAGACCCTGGTCAGTGAATGTACCCCTGGCCCCTTACGGAGCGGTAGTGCTGAAGTTCTGACGCTGAGCCCGGAGTGTCTGCAGCCGGCCGGTCAAAGGAAAGATACCCGGTTGTTATGTATACTACATATGGTGCCGGATATCGATTTTTTCGATTTTCAGACTAAATATTGTGTTTTTTTCAAAAAAAATGCTTGAAATCTGTCTACAGTTGGAGTATAATTTTTCACGTAGGTTTCAAGTAGTTTTATTGACCGAAAAAAGCAGTAATTGGGGAGTCAGTCATGAGAATCGGGCCTATAGGATCGAATCCGTTTATCGATTTTTACAGGACAAACAATATAAACAGGAATCAGGACGCTGTCAAAGCACCAAAGACAAGGGATATGGATTATCTGGAGCGTCAGGCACAGAATGCACAGACCCAGGATCTTACATTTGAGAAGAATCTGGAGCAGGCTAAATTCGATATATCCCTTTGATGTGAGTTTTTTATCACCCCGGTTTTACCGGGGTGTTTTTTTGTGTTGATAAGGACGGGCAGAATAATGTGCAGATAACGCAGATGTTAAGTAAATCGGGAAAATATCCGATTAAGATAGTGTAGATCAAAATAAGCATTTATAGGACACACTTTATGAAGATAGATTTTTCCGGGATCAATAATCCTTCCCTTTCCGAGGAAGGAATGAAGCATGGCATATCGGATAAAAGTGTGGGCAGCACAAAGCATTTGTCGCCCTCGCTTTCAGGTATTTCGTTAAGTCTGAATAATTCACATACGGTAAAAAACGAAGGAACGGCCAGTTCTCTGTATGACAGAAAGGGTTTATTTTCCGGCGATGACAGGGAGGAAGCAAAGCAGGGCGGCGCTCTGCTGCAGGGTATCGACATGCTGGATGCATCGGTCCGGCATAATTATTACGCCATTATGTCCAATTCCATGTCGGATGAAGACTATAAGGAACTGCAAAAGGAGGGCTTTCACCCTGGTACCATGGATGCGGATGAAATGGTCACCTGCGTGGATCAGATCAAGGCAAAACTGGCTCAGTCGGGGACAGTCATTGCAGGTTATAATGATGATCTGAGTTCTTCGGATATAGAGGCAGCAGCCGGTGACAGCGCTGCTGTAAGCGCTGACAGTATAGAGCGTGCCCTCAGGGAAAATGATCTGCCCGTGACCTCATCAAATGAAGAACAGCTGCGTGAGGTGCTGGATCTGGCAGCCGGACTTTCGGATGTAAACAGGGACGGCCTGTCGCAGCAAAGTATCATCTATATGATCAATAATGAACTGGAGCCCACGCTGTACAACGTGTATCAGGCCCGGATGTCGACAGGTTCATATGTGCCCGGTGGCAGGTCTGTGGACGATGGCCAGCTGACGCAGCTTGTTGACCAGATCGATAATGTCATCACGGAAAGTGGGTATGAAGTGGATCCCGAAACAAAGGCTGACGCGGTTATCCTTCTTAAAAACGGTATCCCGCTGACCTCAGACAGATTCAACATGTATGAGGGTTTAAAGGCCCTCAGCATACCGGATGGTGACGCTCTGCTGCATATGGGTGCACAGGCGATGACAGAAGGGAAAAAGGCCGCAGAGCTTTCCCTTATCCGTCAGGAGAGGCAGCTTTATGAGACTCAGCTTCAGATGACAAATGAGGCAAACAGATTGCTGCTTAAGAGTGATTTTTATATAGATACAGAGTCGATTATGAGCAGGGTGGATTCCCTGAAGGAACTGGAAGAGTCCCTGATGGCAAAGTATTCGGGACAAAGCTTTGATAACGCCAAAGTGCTTCTGGGTGAGGCAGAGCAGGCACCGGCCCTTTATATGCAGACCATGGTCAGAGCAGCGGTCATGGAGTATGTTCCCATAGACACGGTAGCCGATCTGGCGGAGTCTGATCTGACTTTTGACGACCTTTATCAAAAGGGAATGCAACGTGCCGGTGCATATGAGCGGGCACAGGAAACGTATGAGGCTGTGGGCACGCAGGTGCGCAGGGATCTGGGGGACAGCATCAAAAAGGCCTTTGGCAATGTGGATGATATACTTTCGGATCTGGGACAGGAGCTTAATGAATCAAATCGCAGGGCAGTCAGGATCCTGGGTTATAATAATACCGAGATCACGGGGGAAAATATTTCCAGGATGCGTCAGGCGGATGAGAAAGTTCAGGGGGTTCTGCAGTCTCTTACTCCGGGAGCGGTGCTCAGGCTTATAAGAGCCGGTGAAAATCCGTTGAACATGAGCATTGACAGTCTCAGGTCCAGGCTGGATGAATATAATGATGAATCCGGATCCCTTAATGAAAGTTACGCCAGATTTCTGGTAAAGCTGGAGCATAATAATTCCATAACAGAGCAGGAAAAAGAGAGTTTTATAGGTATATACCGGCTGTTCAGACAGGTGGAGAAGTCCGATGGTGCGGTCATAGGCAGTCTTATCAATCAGGGGGCGGAGCTTTCCGTCAAAAATCTGGTGACCTCTGTCAGAAACCGCAGGATGCAGGGCGGTATGGAATATAATGTGGATGATGATTTCGGTTCAATAGAGAGGGTGATCCCGGAGGGGATCCGGAAGATAGATGCCCAGATCTCCACAGCCTTTTCTTCTCCCGAATATTACAGACATAAGAACCGTCAGATACTGGAGGATCTGGAACCGGGTCAGATAAAGGACGCCCTTAAGTCGGGAGAGCTGACCATGGAGACTTCTTTGGAGGGTATGTGGGAGATATCCCGGGAAGCGGCCACGGCAAAGGAAGATCTGGATGCCCAAAGAGCCGCCCTTAAAGAGGAATCTGAATTTGTACGCAGGGCAATGGATACGGACGAGGGCGTGCTTAAAGCCCTGGAAGCATCGGGTATAGAAGCAAATCCCATGGCGCTTTCGGCCATGAAGGAACTGCTTTATAACAGAGGGGATGTATTTAAGCGACTGGCGGATATGGGCAGGCAGCTGAATATAGCAGAGATGATAGAGGATTTTGAAACGGAGGACGGTGCCAAAAAAGCCATAGAGGATCTGACTGACGATGCAGGGAAGGATATAGAGGCTGCCATGGAAAGCGCCGATATGACTTCGATGAAGCTTCGTTCCCTTATGCTCATGGAGGAGCAGATTTCGGTGATAAGGGAAATGTCCCGGTCCGAGCATTATGAAGTGCCGATGGAGATAGACGGGGAAATGACGTCGGTTTCCCTGAAGGTGATAAAGGGTACAGGGCAAAGTTCCGTGGAGATAAGCACACAAACCGAAGAATATGGAGCCATTAAGGTTACGTTTGAGCCGGATGGTGACGATATAAATGGATATATGATCGCACATAACAGATGGGGCGAGGCTTTCCTGCAGGAAAAGAAGGCACAGCTTAAGGAAGCCTTTGCGGCTGTCGGTGAATCCCTGTCGGAGAATTTCGGTATCATGAGAAATCCGGGACTGTCTCTGACAGGCGCCGAAACAGGAACTGCCGGAAACACCGGGATCCGGAAAGAAGCCAAAGCCGAAACATCGCAAAGCGGCAGATCGCAGGCGGAGGATGAGACGCCCGGAGAAAACAGGATCTCATCACAGCGGCTGTACAGGATAGCAAAGGTATTCTTGCAGGTGATATAGATCGTTGATCAGTGAATAATACCTGCCGTTTGTCATCCTGAGCGTAGCGAAGGATCTTATAGTTGTCAATCAGAATCAGTTGTTAACAGGAGGAGAAATATGAGGATAAACAGTAACGGAACAGCGGTAATAACAGGAAACTATCTGACCCGTGCGGAAAACATGCTGAGTAATTCTTCCAAGAAGCTTTCTTCCGGTTATAAGATAAACAATGCAAGCGATAATCCTTCGGGCTACGCGCTTTCTTCAAAGATGAAGGCGCAGATCAAATCTCTGGAAAAGGCCTGTGACAATACGGATACAGCTACGGATTTTATCATAACCGCAGATGGTGCGCTTCAGGAGGTTCATGAGATAATTCAGCGTATGAACGAGCTGGCAGTAAAAGGAGCAAACGGCACCATGACCGATGAGGACCGGTTCGCGATCAATGAGGAGGCAAAGCAGCTGTCCAAAGAGATCGAAAGGATCGCTGCCGATACCAATTTTAATGACAGCAACATATTGGATGGTAATTATGAATTCAGGGGATATACCGATAATGCGGATGTAAAGGTCCTGGGTTACAATCAGGAGACAAAGATCGGTGATTTTCTGCTGGCTCTCGATGTATCCGCCAGTGCTGTGACTGATCCCGATACGGGGGAGGTCTCATATGAATACACTTTGAATTCCATAGCGACGAAGACAGATGCTTCTGCGCCCAATGAACTGTGTGTCGGAATAGAGGGGGAGATAAAAGACGATGTGCTGACCATCACGGGAAAGGATGGCACAAAGCTGACCCTGGGGCTTTCCGGCAGTACCGGCATATCCGGTGATCTGGCGCTGACTCTGGAGAGAAAAGGCGCCATGAGAGTGCAGGTGGGGGATCACGAGGGTGATGTGATAGAGATGAACATCCCGGAGATATCCCTTAAGAAGATGGGCATAGATAAAATAGACCTGTCGACCGAGCAGGGCTCGAAGGATGCCATAGAAAGTATCCAGAATGCTCTTGATTATACCAGCGCAGTCAGATCCCAGCTGGGAGCATATCAGAACCGTCTGGAGCATGCAGGTGCCAGTCTGGATGTGACGGTGGAGAGTCTGAATTCGTCGTACTCCACTCTTACGGATACGGATATGGCTGAGGAGATGACCGAATATACCAGGCTTCAGGTGCTTTCGCAGGCGGCCACCTCCATGCTGGCCCAGGCAAATGAATTCCCTCAGCAGGTTTTGCAGCTGCTGCAGTAATGCGATCAGCGGAAACATGCGGGAGCTTATCGGAAGAAACAGGAAAGGAATACCATGGAAAATACAAAACAGGAAGAGTTTACCCAGCGTATTGGCAAAGCCAGCAAAACAGAGATGATAGTCATAGTATATGACATCGCTCTGCAGTATGCCGAAGATGCTCAAAATGCATATGATAAAGGTGATATGACCGCCTACGGTGAGAATCTTACAAAGGCGAGAAAGTGTGTGGACAATCTCATAGAAGCACTGAATTTTGATATAGACATATCCAACCAGCTCTTTGCCCTTTACAATTTTGTAAAGAAGAATCTTCTGAACGCCAGGATCACCAGGACCGATAAGGGCCTCAAGGATGCGGTAAAGGTCCTTAAGGATATGAGGGAGATCTTTGTGGAGCTGGCTAAACTGGATACCTCCGGAGTCATGATGGATTCCACACAGCATGTGGTCACGGGTATGACTTACGGAAGGGGAGTATTGAACGAGAGCGTGGTCAATGCCGACAAGAGCACCACATTCTCGGTCTGACCAAAAAACTGTTTTTGACACCCTGAAATCCGCTGGATCAGCGGACTTTGGGGTGTTTTTTTCTTTTGCTTTGTAAAAATTTGTAAAAAATATATAATGGACAAATCCGGATTATGAATCTATAATCTCTTTTACCACTTCAGGAAACGCTGCATGCATCGCGCGTTTCATTTCACATGATCAATGAAATATTATATTCTTGTCGTTTACATTTTTATGGCGGCGATCATGGATCTCAGGAAAAGGCGTATTCCCAATTCCTGGATCCTGACGGGTCTGATCCTTGCTTTCGGACAGAGTATGGTGTCCGGGCGCGGGATAGCAGGCACTTTGTCGGGCATGATCGCTGCTCTGCCGTCGGTTATGTTTTACATCTTACATATGCTGGGGGCAGGGGATGTGAAACTGTTATTTGTCATAGGAGCCTTTCTGGGCTCACAGGCTTTTTATGAGTGCATTTTTGGGATACCCGTCTGCGCTCTTTTGCAGTTCTTTGTATTTTCCGTCATCGACATTCTAATAAAGGACAGGGACATGAAACTGATCCGGAAAAAGGGCAGCAGGCATTATATGCCCATGGCGCCTGCGATATTTGCGGGGGTTTCGGGGTATATCCTGCTTAAGTGTTTTTCCGTGCTGTAAAGAGATTGACCGAAAGGATCTCATCGGAAAGGAGCAAAATGAAAAAGAACATGCTTGTGCTATGCGATCTTGAAGTGGAATACATATCGCAGCTTAACAATTATATGAGTACAAAGAAAAACGTACCCTTTGAGGTACATGCGTTTACGGATATAGATCTGTGTGCGGATTTTGTGAAAGATAACAGGCCGGATGTGCTGATGGTGTCTGAGGAGGCCAGATATGAACTGTTAAAGAAAACGGATCCGATAGAGGCAGGAGAGGTGTTTATCCTGTCGGAGGAAAATGCCGCTGTTTCTCCTTCGGGAGAAAAATGCGTATACAAATATCAGAATACGGAAAACATACTGAAGGAAGTGATGTATTCATATGCGGAGGCGGCCTTTCCTGTCACAGGCTTGTATCAGGTGGGGGGAGATATCAGTTTTATAGGGGTCTATTCTCCGGTAAAACGAAGCCTCAAGACTCTTTTTGCCCTGACACTGGGACAGATACTGGCGTTGGAGAAGAGGGTGTTGTATATAAATATGGAGGAATATTCCGGGTTCAACAATATAATGAAGACTGCGTACATGACCGACCTTTCGGATATTATGTATTATATCAGCCGCGGAAAGCCGAATTTTATATGGAAGATGGCTTCCATAACCCAGAGCATCGGTGGTCTGGATTATATTCCGCCCGCACTTTCGCCCCTTGATATAAAAAGCGTGGAAAAGGAAAAGTGGTTCGGTTTTTTTGAAGAATTGAAAAAATGTGATTACGATACGGTGATCCTGGATCTGGGAGAAGGCGTTGACGGGTTGTTTGAGATCCTGAGACTCTGTGACAGGATATACACGCCCACCAAAGACGACGGGATGAGCTATGCAAAGCTGGAACAGTATGAAGCTCTGCTAAAGATAATGGAATATGATGACATCCTGGAAAAGACCAGGAAACTTTCTTTTTCGGAATTCACCGATATTCACAACGGCCCGGAGAGGCTGATCTATTCACAGCTTGGAGACTATGTTCGTGAAATGCTCAAGGGATAGATGATAAAAATATAATAAAAACTGTTGACATTTATTTCAGAGGGTGCTACATTACATTTAGTGATTAGCACTCTCTCTTGTTGAGTGCTAACAAAAAGAAGGTGAGAATATGGATCTGGACGAGAGAAAAATCAAGATACTTCAGGCCGTTATCAGGAATTATCTGGAGACGGGAGAGCCGGTTGGGTCGAGGACCATATCCAAATATACCGATCTGAATTTAAGCTCCGCTACCATACGCAATGAGATGGCGGACCTGGAGGAGATGGGATATATACTTCAGCCTCATACTTCAGCCGGACGTATTCCTTCGGATAAAGGTTACAGGCTTTATGTCGATACCATGATGGAAGACCGCGTCCGTGAAGTGGATGAAAAAATGGAGCTGGTCCTGGAAAAGGCGGATAAAGTGGAGCAGGTCCTTAAGCAGGCAGCGAAGCTTCTGGCAGCCAATACCCAGTATGCGGCCATGGTATCAGCGCCCACCTATCATAGGAATAAGCTTAAATTCGTTCAGCTTTCGAGAGTGGATGATGAGCATATCCTGGCAGTCATCGTGGTAGAGGGAAATATCATTAAAAACCGGATAATAGACGTGGATGAGCCTCTGAGTGAAGATACCATGCTGAAGCTGAACATACTGCTCAACACGAACCTCTGCGGTATGTCCATGGAGGATATCAATCTGGGAGTCATCACCCTGCTCAAGGAAAAGGCAGGCATCCATTCCCAGCTGATAGCAGGAGTGATAGATGCGGTGGCCGACGCTATAAGAGCGGATGAGGATCTGGAGATCTATACTTCGGGTACCAACAATATCCTGCGATATCCCGAGTTGTCCGATAATCAGAAGGCATCAGAGATCATTAATTTCTTTGAGGATAAGAGGCCTCTGTCGGATCTGGTGAGAAATACGCTGGAGGCCAATGATGAAAATAACGGTATTCAGATATACATAGGAAGTGAGACGCCTATACAGTCCATGAAGGATTGCAGCGTGGTCACGGCGACCTACAGACTGGATGAGGGTGTGGAAGGAACGATAGGTATCGTGGGACCCAAGAGGATGGATTACGATCATGTGGTAGGTGCCATGAAGAGTCTGATGGACCAGCTGGGTACCATATACAAAAAAGAGTAGCCAAGGAGGATGCGGTAATGTCAAAAAAGAATACAAAGAAAAAACCGGAGGGTGAGGCCCTTGAGAAGAAGGGACTCGCCGCCGATGAGGAGATAAAGGAAGAGGCGAAGGAAGAGGAAGAAAAAGCGACGGAGGAGGGATCGGAGGAAGCAGATACCGGTGACGATGATCCCAAAGCCGGAGGCAAGCTTAAGGCAAAGCTTGATGAGGTAAATGACAGGCTGCTGAGGCAGATGGCCGAATTCGAGAATTTCCGCAGGCGTTCCGAAAAGGAAAAGACCCAGATGTATGACATGGGCGCAAAGACGGTGATCGAAAAGATACTTCCGGTGATCGATAATTTTGAAAGAGGTCTGGCGACCCTGACACCGGAACAGAAAAAAGAGCCTTTTGCCGAAGGTATCGACAAGGTTTATACCCAGCTGATGACAGAGCTTGCGGGCCTGGGAGTGACTCCCATAGACGCTCTGGGATGTGAGTTCGATCCGGCTCTGCACAATGCGGTAATGCAGGTTGAGACTGACGAATACGAGTCGGGTGTCATAGCTCAGGAGATGCAGAAGGGTTATAAATACAATGATACGGTAGTCCGCCACAGTATGGTGGCTGTAGCGCAATAGAAAATCAAGATCAGTCAGATATTATTCCAAGGGTAAGGCCCAAGGGATCATGAGATCGGAAAATAAAGAATCAGGAGGAAAAAACCATGAGTAAGACAATAGGAATCGATTTAGGAACAACAAACAGCTGTGTAGCGGTAATGGAAGGCGGAAAGCCTACTGTAATAGCAAATACCGAAGGATCCAGGACTACACCTTCAATAGTAGCTTTTACAAAGACCGGAGAGAGGCTTGTAGGTGAGCCTGCAAAGCGTCAGGCAGTTACAAACGCGGAGAAGACCATAGCTTCCATCAAGAGAGATATGGGTACCGACAGAGGCCGTACCATCGACGGAAAGAAGTATTCACCCCAGCAGATATCAGCCATGATCCTGCAGAAGCTTAAGGCAGATGCTGAAAGCTATCTGGGAGATAAGGTTACAAAGGCCGTGATCACTGTGCCTGCATATTTTAATGATGCACAGAGACAGGCTACAAAGGATGCCGGCAAGATCGCAGGCCTGGAGGTAGAGCGTATCATCAATGAGCCTACCGCAGCCGCGCTGGCATATGGTCTGGACAATGAGAAGGAACAGAAGATCATGGTATATGATCTGGGCGGCGGTACCTTTGATGTATCCATCATAGAGATCGGCGACGGCGTCATCGAGGTGCTTTCCACTAACGGTGATACACATCTTGGCGGTGACGATTTTGATCAGAAGATAATAGATTACATGGTATCCGAGTTCAAGAAGAACGAGGGCGTGGATCTGTCACAGGATAAGATGGCTATGCAGCGTTTCAAGGAGGCTGCAGAGAAGGCAAAGAAGGAACTTTCATCCGCAACCACCACAAATATCAACCTGCCTTTCATCACGGCTACAGCTGAGGGCCCCAAGCATTTTGACATGAATCTTACCAGAGCCAAGTTCGATGAGCTTACTCACGATCTGGTAGAGCGTACAGCTGTTCCTGTCCAGAATGCGATGAAGGATGCCGGACTGTCCATGTCTGATCTGGGTCAGGTTCTTCTGGTAGGTGGTTCCACCAGGATCCCCGCAGTTCAGGATAAGGTAAAGCAGCTTACCGGCAAAGAGCCTTCGAAGTCACTTAACCCTGATGAGTGTGTGGCTCTTGGCGCTTCCGTACAGGGCGGTAAACTTGACGGCGATTCAGGCGCCGGAGATATCCTCCTTCTGGATGTAACTCCGTTGTCTCTTTCCATCGAGACCATGGGTGGTATCGCTACAAAGCTTATCGAGAGAAATACGACCATCCCTACAAAGAAGAGCCAGATCTTCTCCACTGCTGCGGATAATCAGACTGCAGTTGATATAAACGTACTTCAGGGTGAGAGACAGTTCGCCCGTGACAACAAGTCCTTAGGCCAGTTCAGGCTGGACGGAATACCTCCCGCACGCCGCGGTGTGCCTCAGATCGAGGTTACCTTTGATATAGATGCTAACGGTATAGTTAATGTTTCAGCTATGGATAAGGGTACCGGCAAGGAGCAGCACATCACCATCACCGCAGGTTCAAACATGTCGGATGATGATATCGAGAGGGCTGTAAAGGAAGCTGCCGAGTATGAGGCTCAGGATAAGGCGAGAAAGGAAGCCGTAGATACCAGGAACGAAGCAGATTCTATGGTATTCCAGACCGAGAAGGCTCTGGCCGATGTGGGCGACAAGATCGATGCTTCCGATAAGGCAAATGTAGAGGCCGATATCGCAGCTCTTAAGGCTCTGCTTGAGAAATATCCCAATGCAGAGGAAATGACCTCCGATCAGGTAGGCGAGATGAAGGCTGCTCAGGAAAAGATGATGTCAGATTCGCAGAATCTCTTCACCAAGATGTATGAACAGATGCAGGGCGCCCAGGGCGGAGCAGGCCCCGATATGGGTGGCTTTGCAGGCGGTGCAGGTCCTGAAACAGGCGGCTTTGCAGGAAATGCAGGATCATCTGATTCTTCATCTTCCGCAGCAGATGATGTCGTAGACGGAGATTATCGCGAAGTATAAGATGTCATACAGAGAAAATAAGCAGGAATAAATAGGAAATCAGAAAAGCCATGGCAGAAACAAAACGAGATTATTATGAAGTCCTCGGTGTCGATAAAGGTGCTGATGACGCAACGATCAAAAAAGCATACAGAAATCTGGCAAAGAAATATCACCCGGATGTGAATCCGGGTAATGCCGAAGCCGAGAAGAAGTTTAAGGAAGCCTCGGAAGCCTATGCTGTTCTCTCGGATGCCGATAAAAGGCGTCAGTATGACCAGTTTGGCCATGCCGCCTTTGAACAGGGCGGAGCAGGAGGCTACGGCGGATTTGATTTCTCCGGGATGGATTTCACGGATATGTTCGGAGATATATTCGGCGATCTGTTCGGGACCGGACGAAGAAGCAGAGGCGGCGGACCCATGCAGGGTGCAAATGTGCGGACCGGCGTGGAGATCACCTTCGAGGAGGCGGTTACAGGCTGTGAAAAGGAGATATCCATCAATCTGAAGGATCCCTGCAAGACCTGTAACGGTACGGGTGCAAAGCCCGGCACATCCCCCGAGACCTGTACCACATGCGGCGGCCGCGGTCAGGTGGTGAAGCAGAGACAGTCCCTGTTCGGGATCATGCAGAGCGTGGAAACCTGTCCCGATTGTCGTGGCGAAGGAAAAGTGGTAAAGGAAAAATGTCCGGATTGTTTCGGTACCGGTTATACCTCGTCCCGTAAGAAGATAAGCGTGACGGTTCCCGCCGGCATAGATAACGGCCAGAGTATCAGGATAAGGGATAAGGGAGAACCCGGAAAAGCCGGTGGTCCCAGAGGAGATCTGCTGGTGGAGGTGACTATCCGTAAGCATCCCGAATTCATGAGACAGGATGTGAATATCTTCTCCATGGTACCGATCACATACGCACAGGCTGCGCTGGGATCGGAGATACTGATAAATACGGTGGACGGAAAGATAGTATACAATGTGAAGCCCGGAACCCAGAGCGATACAAAAGTCCGTCTTAAAGGGAAAGGCGTGCCCTATCTTCGCGATAACAACATGAGGGGCGATCACTATGTGACTCTGGTGGTCCAGGTGCCCACCAAGCTGAATGCCAAGGCCAAAGAGCTGATGAAGGAATTCGATGAGCAGACAGGGGATTCCCTGAATGTGGTGACCCGGTATGAAAATGCAAAAGCCAGGGAAGCCGGAAAAGCGGAAAAAGAGGCGGATAAGAAGGCCGCAAAGAAAAAGAAAAAAGGATTATTTAGCTAAATTAACTAAAATATGCCGGAAAGAGACACTCTTTTTGTGAGGGTGTCTCTTTTTTTGGCCGTCGGGTTAAGTTTTTTCCGATTTTGTACGATATTCACAGTGTAAATGCATTAGCGAATGTATTTGCATCATCTAAAGAATTTTAGTTTTTGACACACTAAGGAGGTTGATGAAATGAGTATGAGGATTCAGGCGTATAATCAGGTGCAGCAGTTATACAGCACCAAGAGGACGGCGAAGACTTCTCAGACCGCACAGGTTTCCAAAAAGGACGCAGTGGAATTCTCCAGTATAGGAAAGGACTTTCAGACCGCTAAAAAGGCTGTAAAGGAAGCTTCCGATATCAGGGACGATATCACATCTGCCCTTAAGTCAAAGATCCAGAACGGAACCTATGAGGTCAGCAATGAATCCTTCGCTGACAAGCTTATCGAAAAATTCAGCGCAGCGGTTTGATCATAATTACACGGGAGGATACTTAAGTGGCCAGTCTGATAGAAGATTTTATAGATACGCTTAACAAAGAAAATGAGGAATACTCTAAGCTGCTTGAGATATCCGGCCGGAAGACTTCCATCATAGTAAAGGGTGATGTGGAGTCATTAGCCAGGATCACGGATGAGGAACAGGTGGTTGTGGACCGTATCACAGGTCTGGATAAGCACAGGGAAGAGGTGCTCAAGGATATAGCCACCGTACTGAACAAGGACGTTCAAACCCTAAAAGTTCCCGAGCTGATAAAGCTGCTGGAGCGTCAGGAAAAAGAAAAAGAAGCGCTTTCTCAGATATATGAGAAGCTCAAAGTCACTGTGGAAGAGATGAAGACCATAAATGAGCGGAACAGAGGTCTCATCCAGTTGTCTCTTGAGATGATCCAGTTTGATATGAATCTTATGCAGGCAGTTTCCTCGGGACCGGAAACGGGAGATTACACAAAGAGCGGCTCATACAGTCAGGGGATAGCACCCGCATCGGCAAGCAGGTTTGATTCAAAAAGCTAATGAAGTAAACCTGTCGCCGGATGGATATGAGGGGCGCCGGATTGATAAAGGGAGGAATGTCCTATGTCATTAATGGGCAGTTTATATATAGGTCAGTCGGGGCTTCAGACCAGTCAGAATGCCCTTCATACCGTGACCCACAACCTTTCAAATATAGATACCACGGGATATACGCGTCAGCAGGTGGTTCAGGCAGACAGGACATATCTCAACGTAGGTGAGTCCTATATCTCTAAATCGCAGACAGGTCTGGGCGTTTCGTACGCACAGGTACGTCAGGTGAGGGATTACTTCCTGGACCGCACATATCGCGTGGAAAACGGCAGGGCTGCATATTACGAAGAAGGATATCAGGCGGCAGTTGAGCTGGATACGCTTTTCGGGGAAATGGAAGGCGTGGCATTCCAGAGTGCTCTTTCAGATCTCTGGATCGCGGCCGAGGAGCTTCAGAAGGATCCCGCCAATTCCACTAATCAGGGCCTCTTCGTAAGTACCTGCGCCACTTTTCTTGAACAGGCACAGGCTGTATATAACGGTCTGGCATCATATCAGGATATTCTGAACGAAAAGGTCAAAGATACCGTAGACATCATCAATGATTACGGTAACAAAATCCTCGAGCTTAACAGAAAAATAAAGGCAGTGGAGACCGGCGGCCAGGAAAAGGCCAACGATCTGAGGGATGCCCGTAACCAGCTGCTGGATGAGCTGTCCGCTTACGGATATGTCACGGTTGAGGAAAACTGGGACGGTTCCGTGATAGTCCAGTTTGAGCACAAAGATTTCGTAACACCGAAATATGTAAGCGAACTGGAAGCCCAGGAAGATTTTACCACGGGATTTTATGATGTGGTATGGATGCGGGATACGGACATGAACGGAGATAAGGTTCCCGTATTTGATCTGACGAGGGAGGTTGATTCGGCGGCCAATACCGATGTGGGAAGCCTGAGAGCCATACTCCTGGCCAGAGGAAATGACCGGGGCTATTATGTGGATATTCCGGAGAAACCCGATATATCGGATTATCAGGATAAGGATGGGAACTGGCTTACAGCAGCGTCTGAGACAGAATACAATCAGGCGGTAGCGGCTTATGACGAGGATGTTATCAAGTACAACAAGACCGTAAACAAGTCCCTTATCCAGAATACCATGGCGGAATTCGACAAGCTCATACATGGTATCACCAGTTCGATAAATGAACTGTTGAATCCCGTGTTGGAGTCGACGGTGACGGGAAACAAATATCAGGCCGGCGTCAGTGTGTTTTTGAGACAGGGTACGCTGGACGAACATAAGACTCTGGATCTTCCCGCTGATGTAGAGGACGAATTTGACGGCAGCGATGTGGACGGAGACGGCGAAGCCGGGACGGATAAGGATTATGCAAAGTGGAAGATGGGCGCAAAGGAAAGCTGGTATACCACTTCCAATCTTAAGATCAATCCGCTGCTCCTTCAGGAATATAACCAGCTCGGAGCCAGAGTGATAGATCCCGATGCGGGTACCGTTACCTACACAAAGGGCTTCATGACGGCGGATAACAATGAGAACCGTGAGATGGCAGATCAGCTGGTGGCCTTATTTGCAGATGATTTTGACACTCTCAATCCCAATGTGAACACCTCGGCGAATTATATGGATTATTATAAAAATCTGGTGGGTGAAGCGGGAAGCATCGGTTACGCTTATAATGTGACATCCCAGGCACAGAACATGACCGTGGAAGTAATAGAGGATGCCAGACAGCAGGTGCTGGGCGTATCGGACAACGAGGAACTTAACAACATGATCATGTACCAGAATGCATATAATGCATCCAGCCGGTACATAAATGCGGTAAATGAACTGCTCAGTCACCTGATCAATACACTCGGATCATAATTTCCGGTCATCTTGAGCGGAGCAAAAACGCATATGTCATCCTGAGCGAATTTCGTCCTAAGGGGGTATCACGAAGTGGTGGATTCCTTAGGACATTAGCGAAGGATCTTAAAGATAAGGAGGGATAGCATGCCTTCACAATTTTTCGGACTGCAGATCGGATACAGCGGCCTGACTGCATATCAGGCAGCTCTTAATACAACCGGTAACAATATCTCCAATGTGGAGACCAAGGGTTATTCGCGTCAGGTGACGAACCAGACGGCGGCTCAGGCTCTGCGTACCTATACCTCTTACGGTATGGCCGGAGCCGGCACCACGGTCACGTCCATAGATCAGATCAGAAATGAATATTATGATATAAAATATAGAAATGCATCCACTTCTCTTGGGGAATATGATATCAAATCGGAGTATAACGCCCAGATCGAAAATTATTTTAACGATGACGGTGAGACCGTTATGGGCTTTTCCACTTTGTATGACAGATTTTACAAAGGGATAGAGGATCTTCAGAACAATCCTTCGGATACTTCGGTGAGGACGGCTTTTATATCCCAGGCAAAGGCGCTGTGCGAATATTTTAATTCGGCATCGGAGAATCTGACAAAGCTTCAGACCGACGCAAATGACCAGATAAAAACAGTCGTTGAACAGATCAATTCCCTGGGTGAAAAGATCGCCAATATCAATCACCAGATAAATATCATCGAGCTTAAGGGAACTACCGCCAATGAGCTGAGGGATCAGAGAAACCAGCTGGTGGACGAGCTTTCAAAATATGTGGATGTATCTGTTATAGAAGATCCCATCTACACCAGCGATGTGCTGGACGCCGATGGGAAGCCCACGGGAGATTTTTCCGGTGCATACAAATATACCGTAGTCATATCCGGAAACCAGACTCTGGTGGAGGGGTATAATTACAGGACGTTGGATCTTAAGTCCAGGGAAAACTGGAACAAGGTAAACCAGTCGGATGCCGACGGATTGTATGACATTTACTGGAAGGATACAGGCAGTACGTATTATCCCGTTAATGCCAGATACAGCGGTGAGCTTAAAGGACTTTTACAGATAAGGGACGGCAACAACGGCGAGTATTTCAACGGGACCGTGGATTCTTATGACAGGGCAGAGGGTACTGTCACCATAAAGACCAAGGTAACGGACGAATATCTTCAGGATCCCGCCAAATGTACACTTAATCCCACAGGACTTCTGACGGTGGGAGTTACGGAATACAGTTATGACAGCTGGGATGTGGAACAGGTGGGAGATTCCCTGGTATATACCTTTCATATGACAGAGGATGAAAAGCAGTATATGGATTATAACGGTTCCAAGAGGACTCTCGACGGACTGTATGACCTGATAGACAAGATAAAGGCGACGGGAAAGGATCCTGAGGCAAATGTGGGTACGGAAGTAAAATATCAGGGCATTCCTTATTATCAGGAGCAGATGAATGAGTGGATCCGGCTTTTTGCAAAGAGCTTTAACACTATAGAGCAAAATGGCGAGGATCTGAACGGAGATCCCCTGGCGGGAAATGCGGCGTCAGATAAAGATCCGGTTGCGTTTTTTGTGGCAAAGGATCTGCAGGGCGCGACTGACGGCGATATTTATAATTTTGCCGATGAATATGATTATCCGGATACCGCGGATGATGAGACTTCCCTGTCGGTTCAGAAGAGAAGCAGCTATTCCAATTCCTATTATCAGTTGACAGCAGCTAATTTTGCGGTAAACGATTATATTTTAAGCGATGTGTCCAGGATGGCCACCACCACCACACAGGGTGATCTGAACCTGTCATCTTCCGATCTGGTGGAAGAGATGGAAGCGCTTAAGGGACAGAAGAATTTCTTCAGAGGCTGTACCTCGTCGGAATTTCTGAACTGTGTGCTGGGAGATATAGCGCTGAATGCGGGTTCAGCCAATTCCTTCCAGAAGAATTATACAAATATCAGGGACACTGTGGATAACCAGAGATTGTCGGTTTCCGGCGTGGACAATGATGAGGAAGCCTTGAACCTGGTGAAGTATCAGAATGCGTATAATCTCTCCGCAAAGATGATCCAGGTGATGACCGAGATATATGACAGACTCATCACACAGACGGGAGTATAAAAGATTCTTCGGGCTAAAGCCCTCAGAATGACAACAGGATCCGTTAGGAGGTAAAGCATGAGAATTACCAATAAAATGATGAATAACAACACCCTGAGGAACATCAATTCCAATAAGGGTTATCTGGATAAGTTAAACACCCAGCTGGCTTCGGGCAAAAAGATAACCAGACCTTCCGATGATCCCGTGACTGCCATAAGAGCGCTGAAGCTGCGTTCGAACCTGACGGAGATCACCCAGTTCTATGACAGGAACACCAATGATGCGGGAGCCTGGCTGCAGGCCACCCAGGATGCGGTGGAGAGTACAAAGGGCATACTCACATCCATGAAGGCACAGTTCACCACGGGAGCCACGGGCACAAATACGGTGGAATCCAGAAATGCCATCCTTGCCGAGCTTAAGGATCTGGCAAAGCAGATCTATGATGACGGTAATGCGGATTATGCGGGCCGTTCTCTTTTCACAGGTTACAGGACGAGCACGGATCTGATAGTAAAGGATGAGGATCTGACGGGCGGGACCTTCAAATACACGGATATCACCGAGACTTTTTCCAAGGCTGATATGGACAAGGTCACCCATATTTCCGGTAAGCTGTCCAATGATGCAGTTGTGGATGCGGCAAATACTTCGACGGCTATGCAGACTGTGGATTCGAACAGTGTGTTCAGGATCCGTCTGGCATATGATGATCTGGATGCGATGGCTGCCGGTGATCTGGAGCTGCAGGTGTACAACTATTATAAAAAGGGTGAGGCCGGTTATGATCCCGATGATCCATATAAGAAGAAGCCCATCACTCTTTCGCCTTCACCGAATTATCAGACGAAGGATGCATCAACTTATACGAACTACAATGAATATCTGGACGATGTATACAATCCCGGCGATAATGATGTGAATTTCATACCTGAGACCGGAGAGCTGATCCTTGGCAAAAACATAGCAGAGCAGATAGCCGCTCTCGACGAGACGGATAAGCTGGAGTTTGTTTACAACAAGAGCAGTTTCAAGGCCGGCGATCTGAGACCTGAGCATTATTTTGACTGTGTCCAGACTACGGATGCGGGTACTGTGGTCTTTGATTCTCATGACCAGGCCATATGCTACGATATCAGCTCAAACCAGCAGATGCAGATAAACACCTACGCCTCCGAGGTGTATGTGCACGGAATAGGCAGGGATATAGACGAGATCACCACGGCTATCGATGATTGCAATAATGCGGAAGCCAAGGTTACCCGTCTGGAGTCCATGCTGGCAGATCCCGCGTTGACGGATGCACAGAAGGACAGTATAAAGACTTCCCTGGATGCAGCCAAAAAAGAAAAGGATTTGGTGGATGACAAGCTTCAGCGCATGTTTGAACACGGACTGACCACCTTCTCTTCATATATCGAGAAGGCGACTCTGACAGGAACCACCATAGGTACCAGGATAGAGAGAATGGAGCTGGTAAAGAACCGCCTCATGGATCTCAAGACTACCGCTAAGGATCTGGCCGATAAGAATGAAAATGTGGAGCTGACGGATATAGCCATCGATGTATCTGAAGCTGAGCTCAATTACAACGCGGCTTTGATGGCCACCGGAAAGATCAGTCAGCAGAACCTTCTCAATTATATCTGATGGTTTACGCATCGGTGAAATGATGTTATAATCATAGGTGGTATTATCTTAAATCGAACAAAGAAAGGGGAAGGTACAATGAAGGTTAACACAAAAGTATTCGGGGAAATCGATATAGCAGATGACAAGATCATCGAGATGGACAACGGAATAATAGGATTCCCCGATCTCAACAAATTTGCCATCGTATATAACAGTGAGAGAGAGAATGCCAGCGTGGCATGGTTTTTATCTTTGGATGAGCCGGCATTTGCGCTTCCTGTCATAGATCCGCTGGTAGTCTGCAGTGCATATAATCCCGAGGTGGATGACGAAGCATTAAAGCCTATCGGAGATCTGAATGCGGATGAGATGATGGTCCTGGTGACCATGACCATCCCTAAGGGCAAGATAGAGGATATGACAGTGAATCTCAAGGCACCCATAATCATCAATTCCGCAAACCGCAAGGGCTGCCAGATCATTCTTGAGAGCGAGGATTACAAGATCAAATATCCTATTTACGAGACGCTGAAAAAATTAAAGGAAGAGAGCGCCGCAGCTGCCGAATAGGTTATCTGTCGCTCGATGGGAGGTTAATATGCTTGCACTTACCAGAAAAAAGGATGAGGCGCTTATCCTTAACAATAATATAGAGATAAAGATCCTCGATATAAGAGGCGATCAGATAAAGATAGGTATCGAGGCCCCCAGGGAGGTATCTATCTACCGTAAGGAGATCTATCAGCAGATCCAGGAGGCAAATAAAGAATCCATGTCGGTTTCGGATGTGGCCGCGCTGAACGATCTTTTCTGATGAATTTAAGAGGATATTTTACGGGGCTCCCGGCTGGGAGCCTCTTTTTTTGTTAATTCTGTGACTTTTTTTCACAAATGTGTTAAACTTTACGTGAATTTGTCCGATAAAACATAAAGATACATATACTTGTCCGCGTTTGTGCGCTGCCATAAAGGGACGGGTATGAGATCAGCCATATTACAAGGAGGTGATATAAATGGCTATAGAAGGAATCAGCAGCACGTCTGCATATCAGACAATGGCTACGGTACAGGCTCCCCAGCCCGTAACGCGCCCTGCTGCCGAGGTCACCACGGATGGAGAGACCATGCAGGACATTTCCGTTAGACCGGATCCCACTACGAGTATAGTAGAGGCAGCCCATGAGGCCGCTGAGGACGGTGAACAAAGTGGAGGTCAGAGCAGCGAGTACACTCAGAAGGACAGCGAGAAGCTGAAAAAAGCAGTGGAAGACATGAATAAGAAGATGAACAATTCCATTGCAAAGTATGGCATTCATGAGGGTACTAACAGGGTAACGATCAAGATTGTGGATAAGGACACAGATAAGGTGATCAAGGAGCTTCCCCCCGACAAGACTCTGGATATGATAGCCAAAGTCTGGGAGATGGCGGGAATACTCGTTGACGAGAAGAGATAGACCTTTAGGTCGGAAAGGATACCAATATGTCAATAAGATTAACAGGCATGGCATCCGGTCTTGATACTGAGTCCATGATCACAGACCTGATGAGTGCCTATAACGGGACAAAACAGAAAAAAGTCAACGACATGACCAAGTATTCATGGAAGATGGATGCCTGGAGTTCGATGAATACAAAGATAAAGAATTTTTATTCAAAGGCTCTCAGTAACCTGAGATTTTCGTCTTCCTACAGTACTAAGAAGACTACGGCTTCGGATCCTTCAAAGGCTACTGTGACAGCTTCTTCAAAGGCTGTCCTGGGAACGCAGACTTTGGCTGTAAAGCAGCAGGCCCAGGCCGGATATCTCACCGGCGGTGTATTGAAAAAGACCGACGGGACAAAGGCTGACGGCAACACCACTCTTGAGCAGCTGGGTTATACCGGCGGTTCGACCAGTATCACGGTAAAGGGCTCCGAAGGCGGACAGCCCAAGCAGATCAAGATCGATGGAAACACGAAGATCTCCGACCTGGTATATGATCTGGGAGAGGCGGGTGTCAATGCCAATTTTGACGTTACAAACCAGCGTATATTCGTCAGTGCAAAGAATTCCGGTGCCGATGCCGATTTCCAGCTGATGGGTGACAGCCAGAACGCAGTGAACGCTTTGTCAAAGCTGGGTCTTTTTGCCGGAGTGAGCACCGGCAGTGCGGAATATGCCGAATATCAGAAGTGGGCGAACTATGATTTCAACACCACCGACGGGGAAGGCAAGATAGCCGATGAGGCTGCCCGCAGTATATATGAGAAGGAGCTGGCTTCCAGAGTATCCTCATATAAGGAGACCATAGTAAATGCCAAGGATGCCATGGATGATCTTGCCAACAAAAAGGCGGAGGCCCAGGCAAAGATAGATGAGCTCACACCCCAGCTGGATGATGATTCCCTCACGGAAGAGCAGAAGGCAAAGATTCAGGAGGACATCGACAAATATAACGAGTCTATCACGAAATATGATGAGGATATAGCAGCCAACCAGGCGAAGATAGACGAAGCGGGTAATTACGTATCCATTGACAGCGAGGGTAATGTGGGTGAGGCTACAGCCGCACTTGAGGCAGATACCTTAAGCTTCCTGAACGAAAAGGTAAATACCGCCCGGACTGCCATAAACGGCGGTTTCTCGGCAGCTACCGGTTCGGATGCGCCTGTCAGGATAACCGGACAGAATGCCCAGATATATCTCAACGGAGCTTTCTTTGAGAGTTCTTCAAACACCTTTGATATAAACGGTCTGAACATCAACTGTACCGGTATCACCGGACTGAACGATCAGGCCAGAGCTGCGCTGGCAGACGGGACAAAGACAGCGGATCAGCTGACGGCGGAGGATTATAATTCCATCACGCTTACCACCGGTACGGATACGGACGGCATTTACAAGACCATCAAAAACTTTATCACAGAGTATAATGATCTGATAAAGGAGATGGAATCAAAATACAATGCCGATAAGGCTACGGATTATGATATCCTCACCGATGAGCAGAAGTCTTCCGTGTCAGAAAAGGAAATAGAAGCCTGGGATAAAAAGATCAAGGATTCACTGCTTCGCAGGGATGAGTCCCTGGGTTCCATGATCGAAACTCTCAAGAGAGGCATGCAGGGAGCATACGAGATCAACGGAAAGCAATACTCCCTCGCTTCCTTCGGTATAGAGACCATGAGCTATTTCCTGTCGGGTGCCAACGAAAAGGGCGTATACCATATCGATGGTGATCCCGATGATACGGAGACCTCCGGAAATGCGGACAAGCTGAAAGCCATGATCGCTTCTGATCCCGACGGAGTTCAGGAATTCTTCACGAAGCTCACCAACAGCATGTATAACACTTTGTCAAAGAAGGCCTCGACTTCCCTTAACAGCAGCTATGGCAACTTCTACGATGACAAGGTTATGAATACCCAGTATACCAAATATAAGACGGCTCTTTCCGATTATGAAAAGAAGCTGGCTGATATTGAGGATAAGTACTACAAACAATTCTCTGCGATGGAGACTGCCTTAACGAAGCTGCAGAACAGCTCCAGTGCCATAACCGGATTGTTTAATTATTAATTAAGGAGTGTATTTTCAAATGGCAATGAATAATCCTTACGAGCAGTATCAGAACAACAAGATCATGACTGCGTCTCCCGGAGAGCTGACGCTCATGCTTTATGAGGGCGCTATCAGATTCTGCAATGTAGCCATGACGGGTATAGAGCAGAATGATATTCAGAAGGCTCATAACAATCTGCGAAGGGCACAGGACATAATAGATGAGTTCCGGGCCACCCTTAATCATAAATATCCCGTGGCTCAGGATTTTGATAATGTTTATACCTATATCCGCAAACTTCTGGTGGAGGCAAATACCTACAAGAGAAAAGAGCCTCTGGAAGAGGCGATAACGCATCTTCGCACCATGAGGGATACCTGGAAAGAGGTAATGAGAACTGCAGGTAAGTAAGGGGATCTGACCGTTGAGTACAAAAAACTATATTGCTATTCTGATAGAAAGCCTCAGGAAAAAGATCATAGTCCTGAATGATCTCATCGGAAAAAGTATGGAACAAAGTTCTATCCTGGATCAGCCGGAGTTTGATATGGACGCGTTTGATTCCATAATGGATGAGAAATCAAAGCTGATAGTGGATCTGAGATTCCTGGACAGCGGATTTGAAGCCGTATATGACAGAGCCAGACAGACTTTGCTGAATGACCGGTCCGCACATGTGGAAGAGATCAGGGATATGCAGACGCTGATCACGGAGATCACGAATCTGGGCACATCACTGGAGGCTACGGAAAGGCGTAATGACACTAAATTTAAAAACAGATTCAGGAGTGAGCATCAAAAGGTGCGCCAGTCCAGAAACAGCATGCAGGTAGCTAACGGCTACTACAAGAGCATGACGGGGGGCAGCGTACAGGATGCACAGTATATGGATCATAAATTTTAGATATGGGGTCAAAGGGGTGTCCTTCGGACACCCCTTATTTCGTGGAATAAGCCGGGAGAAGCAGATATCCGGTCCCCACTGTCATCCTCAGGACATTAGCGAAGGATATGAAAAAGGAGCAAAGCATGGAAATAATTCAGACTATCGATAATCTGGAAAAGAGCATAGACGAATATCTGCTGATCCTGATGAGTACAAACGAAAGCAGGATAGTGGGAGATATGCATATCTTATCGGCTGCTCTGACAGAGGCTCTGCCTGCGGTCATGGAGGTATATTCCGACGAGAGGATGTCCGATCAAAAGGATGATGTGACTTATTGGCCGGAGCAGCTTAAACGTATTCTGGATGCTCTGGGCAGAGGTGATTATTTCCTGGCAGCGGATGCTTTGAAGTTTGAGCTTTTGGGTAACCTTGAGCTTCTTAAACAGAAGGTAAAGGAGGCAGGGATCGCATGAGTTCAAATTCGGTATACGATAAAAATATGAGGGCACTTGAGTCACGTCCGCTGATCCTTGAACTGATGAACAGGTGCTCTGAGTGTTTTCCCGAGTTTCCGTCCTTCGGAAGCGAGGAGATAGCAGGGCGTCATGTTTTATTCGGGATAAAGGATGATACGGTATTTAATCTGGATTCCATGTATGATTCCGGAGCATTGCTGGATATCTGGGAGAAGTCCCTGGATGATGAATTCAATTCCAAATATATCATGTTCGGCATGGGAAACGGAATGTATGCCCATCGTATCCTGGACAGAATGTCGCAGGATTCCATGCTGCTGATATATGAACCGGATTGTATGCTGTTCAGATACGTGATCGAATATTTTGATCTGTCCCGGATCATTTCGGATAAGAGAGTGATCATTATGTTTCCCCAGACGGAGGATGTGATCGAATCTGAAGGTGATCTGTATTATGTGAGTGCGGCAAATCTGGAATATACGGATCTGGAGATACTGCAGATAATCGAATATATGAATTACAGGCGGCTCTATCCCGAAGAGCGGGAGTATTTTCATTCAACACTTAATGAGGTCATAAATTATATGCGGGCAAACCGGAATGTGATGACACGTTTCGGAAAAAGTTTTGTGACAAACGCCTTTAACAATGCACCGCTTCTTTCAATGAGCCGAAGCATCGATTCCCTGAAACCGGCATTAAAGGAAGGCGTGAGCGGTATCATCGTATCAAGCGGCCCTTCTCTTTCAAAAAACGTGGAGCAGCTTAAGGCGGCAAAGGGTCATGGGATCATCGCGGCTGCGGATTCTGCGGTCTCGGTGCTTTTGAATCACGGGATCATGCCGGATATTTTCTTTTGTGTGGATGCGAAAAAGAATCCGGGACACTTCACGAATCCGCTGATCAAGAACATAGCCATGGGCTGTGACATAAACACTACTGCTGTGGCTTTTGAAGGGCAAAAGTCGCCGCTGTTTTTTGAAAAGGGTGAGGATCCGCATATAGAAGCATATCTGAAGGATCATGGGATAAACCTGCCCAGATTAAAGACGGGAGGAAGTGTGGCTAACACGGCCATGAGTTTTCTCCTGGAGATCGGTGTCACAAATTTTATCCTGGTGGGCCAGGATCTGGCTTACACCGGTGATAAGAGTCATGCCGAGGGAAGTCTGAGGGCTTCATGGGATATGGATCTGACTGTCAATGAGTGTATGGTTCCGGGATACTATGGTGATATGATCCGTTCTTCCGGGGAGTTTGTCACTTACAGGAAGTGGTTTGAGCGAAAGATAGCTTCGCGTCCGGATATAAAGGTTATAAATGCGACCGAAGGCGGAGCTGCCATTGAAGGCTGTATCAGCATGACTCTGGCAGAGGCTGTTGAAGGCATACGTGATATGGATTTTGATGCGGAGGCATTTTTTGCAGAGGCAAAGCCTTTGATGGATGAGAACGAGAGAGCCGGGTTCATGAAATATATGGATGAGACTCTGGGAGAACTGGGTTATCTGGCTGAGCAGGTCAGAGAGGCGCTTAAGATCTATGATGAAATGGAAAAGCTGGTCATAGAGAATAAATACAGGAATCCGAGATTCTCAAAGCTGTTTCAGAGGACCCAGGAGATATCGGCCGATATAAAGGACCGGGGCATCATGTACTATGTGGAATGTCTGGTTCAGGAGGAAATGACGCAGATCATGGACCGGGCTTATCGCAGTGAAGATGACGAACGTGCCGAACTTCTGGCGGGAGTCAGGAACGGACGGGAGTATTTTGAGATCATTAAGAAGGGGATCACGCTGATGGAAGAGGTGAAGAAGTCAGATTGATCAAAAAGTTCGCATAATAATCAACTAGCGAAAGCATGCTTTTCGGTCAAATGATGATCGAAAAGCATGCTTTCGCTGGAATGCTTATCTTGGGATTATCCCTTACACAGAGAATCTACTCTATCGAATTCCCTGATGATATCTTTATCAGGCTCCTTGGTAAGAAGGCTCACCACTACGGTGAAGACAAGGCTCACGATGAATGCGGGAAGCAGCTCGTAGATGTCCAGTGCACCGCCCATAGGCCTTACCAGGAATTTCCACACAAAGATCATAACACCGCCGCTTATCATACCGGCGATGGCGCCGGGAGCATTGGTCCTCTTCCAGAAAAGAGCCAGCAGCATGACGGGACCGAAGGCGCCGCCGAAGCCTGCCCATGCAAAGGATACGATCTTGAAAACCGAGCTGGCGGGATCCTTTGCGATCACCATTCCGATTATTGAAATGATCACCAGAGTTATTCTGGCGATTATCATCTTTTTCTTCTCATCTACTTTGACACCCAGAACTGAAACCAGGATATTTTCTGAAATGGAAGATGAAGCAGCCAGAAGCTGCGAATCACAGGTGGACATGGTGCAGGCCAGAATGCCGGCCATGATCACGCCGGCCAAAAGGGCGGGGATCACACCGTGAGTGGAAAGCAGATTCGCGATCTCGATGACTGCGGTCTCGGGATCTGCAAGGAAATTGTCGCTGCCGCCGCCGAGAACACCCACATGGGACATGCATCTGGCGATCACTCCGATGATAATGGCTACCGACATGGCGATGAACACCCATACGGTACCGATACGGCGTGACAGTTTGATCTTTTTGGGATCCTCTATAGCCATGAATCTTAAGAGGATGTGGGGCATACCGAAATATCCCAGTCCCCAGGCCATGGTAGAGATAACGGTTATGGGACCGTAAGCGACGGCACCGGAATCGGAGAACATGGATGTGATGCTCATATATCCGTCAAGGGAATTGGAATAATCCGAGATCGCTGCGGGAGAACCGCAGCATTTAACTCCGAAGCATACCACACAGATGAGAGCTACGGACATCACCACCGACTGGATAAAGTCTGTGGTGGAAGCAGCCAGAAAGCCGCCGGCTGCCGTATAGGTCACGATTATGATCGCCGAGATGATCATTGCAACAAAATAATCTATACCGAAAAGCGATGAGAAAAGCTTTCCGCAGGCCGCAAAGCCCGATCCTGTATAGGGAATGAAAAAGATCACGATCACTATAGCGGAAACTGCCATAAGGATGTGAGATTCATCCTTGAAACGGTTCTCAAAAAAATCGGGGACCGTCACGGAACCGGTGATCTCTGTATAGTGACGAAGTCTTCTGGCGCAGAGCAGCCAGTTAAGATATGTTCCGATCCCAAGTCCCAAAGCTGTCCAGAAAGCATCGCAGATACCGCTGGCATATGCTACGCCGGGCAAGCCCAGAAGGAGCCAGGAGGACATATCGGAAGCCTCCGCGCTCATGGCAGTCACATAAGGACCCAGTTTTCTGCCGCCCAGATAGTAGTCACTGACGCTCAGGTTTTTCCTGGAATATTTGAATCCCAGATACAGAAGAACCACGAGGTAAACAACTATCGCTAAGATGATACATATTTTTTCCATGGTCATACCTCTATGTCCGGCACCAGGCTGTATCTGTCTGACAGATGTAAACGCCGCGATGCCATTTTGTGAAATTAAAACGCAACGCAGAACAGTTTATCATAAATCAGGATTATGCGCAAATATAACAGGATGTCTTCTTAATCCTGTATCTTCATCTATCTACACCTCCGGTGAGTGAACCGATAATACAGCAGCCGGCGAATACCAGAGCCTCAACAGCTACGATAGTCGATCCGACGGGTGTTCCTGCCAGAATGGATATAATGATCCCGCCTAAAGCACAGATCACCGACAGAATGACGGAACATATTGTAACGGCCTTGAAATTGTTAAATATCCGCATGGCCGACAGCGCCGGAAAGATCACAAGCGCAGATATTAAAAGCGAACCGACCAGGTTCATTGCAAGTACGATTATGACTGCGATCACTATTGCGATCATCAGATTATAAACATCGGCTTTTACACCGGCCGATCTGGAAAATACCTCGTCAAAAGTAACCGCAAATATTTTATTGTAAAAAAGGATAAATACCAGTAACACCACAATTGACAGAATTATACAGATCCGTACCTCCAATGAAGTCAGTGTCAGAATGGATGTTGAACCGAACAGTGTTGAGCATACATCTCCGGCAAGGTTTGAAGATGTGGAAAAAATATTCATGATAAGATAGCCAAAAGCCAGCGCGCTTACGGATATCATGGCTATGGCTGCATCTCCCTTTATCTTTGTGTTCTGTCCGGTACGAAGAAGCAGTATCGCACTGATCACGGTGACAGGCAATATGATGAGCATTTTATTTGTCAGATGTAAAACAGCTGCAATGGATATTGCCCCAAAGGCTACATGTGAAAGACCGTCCCCGATAAAAGAAAACCTTCTGAGTACCAGTGTCACGCCAAGCAAGGAGGAACACATGGCGATCAGTATTCCGACCAGCAGAGCATATCTGACAAACGGATATTGCAGATACATGATAAGTTTATCCATTATTTACGTCACCTCCGTTCTGCTGTTCCGTAAACAATTGCCCCTCTTCACTTTTCAGATAATCCTCTTTAGTGCCGAAAAATATCCGGTCACCTATATGAAGGATATGGCTGGCATATCTGACTGCAGAAGCTATGTCATGTGAGATCATGATAATAGTGATACCTTCTTTGTTTAGTCCTTCGATCAATTCATACATCTGTGATGTAACGACAGGGTCCAGCCCGGCCACAGGTTCATCAAGGAGTAATACCTTTCCTGTCGCACATAACGCTCTGGCAAGAAGAACTCTTTGCTGTTGTCCTCCGGAAAGGTTTCTGTAGCATTTCTTTGCAAGATCCGATATTCCCATCCGCTCCATATTCTTTTTTGCAAGCATCTTTTCTTCTTTATTGTAAAAAGGACGCAGACCGCAGCGGCCCTGGCATCCGGAGAGAACGATCTCTCTTACGGATGCCGGGAAGTCTTTTTGAACTATCGTTTGCTGCGGCAGATATCCGATCTCATTTTTTTTCAGTCCGTCACCGTTACTGATCTGTCCGCTTATCGGCTCCTGAAGATGTAATAATGTTTTTATAAGGGTGGTCTTACCTGAACCGTTTTCTCCGACAATACACAGGTAATCCCCCTGTTTTACGGAAAAATTTAGGTTGCTGACGATCACCTGTGAGTCATATCCAAGCGACAGATCCGTCGCGGTGATGAGAGCCATGATCATTCCTCCTGTTTTAATGCCTCTTTGAGGACGGAAAGATTATTTTCCATAACGGAAAGATATGTTGTACCATTCTCAACATCCTTTGATGTTACAGACTGAAGAGAATCCATTGTAAGGATCTGCTGATCTTTACCTGCAGTGTTTTGCACGATCGTCTCTGCGATCCTGTGATCGGATCCTTCAATAGTCATAACGGTATGTAACGAGAGCTCATCTGCTTTGCCTGCCAGGAATGTGATCGTTTCAAAGCTTGCCTCGGTTTCGGCTGAGCATCCGACAAATGCCGCATAATAATCAAGGCCATAATCGTCCGTGAGATAACGGAAGGGGAAACGGTCTCCAAACAAAAGCGTCCTGACCCCGGCTTTTGATACAGCATCACTGTACTGTTTATCAAGAGCATTTAGCTTTTCTATATATGAATCAGCATTCGTCTTATATACCTGTGCATTTTTCGCATCTTTTTTCTGCAGCTCATTTGAAATGATCTCTGTCAATACTGCTGCATTGCGAAGGGACAGCCATACATGTTCATCATATTCGATCTCTTCATCTTCATGCTCATGTCCGTCCTCTCCTTCGTGTTCATCCTCGTGCTCGTGTTCGTGTTCGTCTTCCTGCATTCCCTCTACCATCTCTTCTTCCTTTACGGAATCTCCGAGGGCCTCCAACAGATCGATCACCACCATATCTTTATTTACAGCTTCCTTGAGTGCATCTTCTACCCATTCATCAGATTCACCGCCTACATATATGAACATGTCACAAGTCGATATCTTCAGAATATCATCAGCAGTAGGCTGAAAGCTGTGAAGATCGACGCCGTTATCCAAAAGCATCGTGACCTTTGCATTTGCCGGATTATCTCCCAAGATGTTCATGACCCAGTCATACTCAGGAAAAATAGTGGTTACTATCCGGAGCTCTTTATCACCCGGAACATCTGCTTTTGCTATATTTATTTCCGAACCGCACGCTGAAAGACTGCACAAAAGCATAACAGCAGCGATCATAATCGAAAGAATCTTTTTCACGATCTTACCTCCGTATCATGTTTCTGAGTTGTTTTATCAGACGCATTTTTCACACAATCCGTAAAAAACAGTCCTTTTCGGATCAAGTTTAAAACGATGATCTTCATAAAGATGCTCCTGAATCCCACTCAGTACATCACATTCCAGGTGTATCAGACTGCCGCATTTTTCGCATTTACAATGAAAACATACTTCCCTGTCCTGATGACTGTCGTGACCCACATATTCAAAGCAGGCAGGGCTGTTCATATCAATGATGTACTTATTTACAATACCTTCATCCACAAGATGCTCCAGCTGTCTGTAAATCGTCGATTGTCCGATAGTCTCTCCCTGCTTTTTGAAATAACTGCATACATCACTTGCTGTGATGTGAGATCCTTCCACGGATTTAAGATACTCGATCAATATATCCTTCTGTCTGGTTCTGTATTTTGACCGTGAGTTCACGGGACACCTCCTGCCTAATATGAGAACAGTTCCCAATTATAACCATCCACTGTATGCCTGTCAAGCACCATAAATCTTTTTTGAATCGGGAAATATAATATGTTACAATAGGAGGGATGGACTCATAGTCATTTTTAGGACGATCTGCGGTGCAAAGGTATGATCTGTGCCGCAGGAAATACGGATTAAGTAAAGGTAAAGATAAATGGTGATAAAGGATGCGGTAAAACCGGTCATTGAGAAGATCGGATACTGGGGACAGCTTCGTTTGCTGCCGTTATACTGGTTATCCTTCCTGATGCCGAGGGATAAGAAGCTGTGGCTTTTCGGAAGTACCTTCGGCAGGAGATTTGCGGACAACCCCAGATATCTTTATCTGTATGTGAATGGACAGGGCGGGCAGGAAAATGCAGTGCGTCCCGTATGGATCAGCCACAGAAAAGAGGTCGTTTCATTTTTAAATGAGAAAGGCCTGGAAGCATATCATTATCTTTCTCTAAAAGGTATATGGCTGGCTTTGAGAGCCGGAGTCTACATATACGATAATTATTCCAAGGATATAAATTTCTGGATTTCCGGGGGAGCCGTAAAGGTCAATCTCTGGCACGGCGTCGGAAATAAGCGCATAAATCATGATAATATCCATGACAAGGTAAGGCATCCAAAGAATGCTTACGAAAGATGGTGTACCTTTCCCCGCAGGCTTTCGGATGAGAAGCCCACGGATTACGTGCTCTGCACTTCAAAAGAGATGGGGGAATATTTTGAAAAGGCGTTTAAGCTTAAGAGCGGACATATAATAAATGCAGGGTATCCCCGGTGTGATGTGCTGTCATCTCCCGGGCATGAGCTGCTAAAGGTGATGACCGCTTTGGAAGAGGATCTGAAAAAGAGCCTTTTATCCTTCAGACAAAGCTCGCCAAAGGGCAGGATCATAGCCTATCTGCCTACCTTCAGGGCGTCCGAAAAGGATTTTATGAGGGTGATGGATATGGAGAGATTTAATGAATATCTGAAGTCAGAGGACTGTCTTTTTGTGATAAAGCCCCATCCGAAATCGGTGATAAAGACTGCCTTGGCAGATATCGGATATGAAAGGATTCTTACGGTGCCGGATGAGGTGGATGTATATACTTTCTTAGGATGGGCAGATATGCTTGTTACGGATTACTCTTCGGTGTATACTGATTATATGCTGTTGGACCGTCCTGTGGTGGCCTTCGACTATGACCGGGCGGAGTATGAGGAAAACAGCAGGGACTATTTTATCAGTCAGGATGAGTATATGCCTGAGCTTAAGGCTAAGGATATGAACGAGCTGATGACGTGTATCCATGCCGCCTTTGAAAAGGACGAGTGCCTTGGGGCAAGGCAGGGATCGCGGAAGAGAATGTTTGATGACCCGGATTTTAATTCATGCAAGAGAGTGTATGATGGAATAATGAGTTTGTTATAGTCATATTGTCAGGAGGTAAAAAATGGGACGGGAGATTTTTGAGGATCTTATTATTTTCGAGATGGCGAATTCCCATCAGGGATCGGTGGAACATGGCAAGGCCATAATCCGCGAAATGGGCAAGATAGCCAGAAAGCATAATATTAAAGCGGCTGTGAAGCTGCAGTACCGCGATATTCCGAATTTTATCCATCCTGATTATAAGGGCAGGACGGATCTTAAGCATATCCCCAGATTTGAATCCACCATGCTGACTTATGACCAGTTCTGTGAGCTGGTGGAGGCTGTGAGGGCAGAGGGTATGCTGACCATGAGTACTCCTTTTGACGAGACGGGCGTGGAATGGTGTCTGGACCAGGGGCTGGATATCATAAAGGTGGCCAGTTGCAGCGCACTTGACTGGCCGTTGATCGAAAAGGTTCAGGAGTCCGGAAAACCGGTGATCATATCTACAGGGGGAAAGAAGCTTTCGGATATAGATAAGCTATACAATTTCTTTTCCCACAGAAAGGTGACCTTTGCATTCCTGCACTGCATTGCGGAATATCCGGCACCTGAAGACAGGCTGCAGCTTGATTTTATCGACAGGATGAGCCGCCGTTACAGGGATGTGACCATAGGTTATTCGGGACATGAGGATCCCGATGACAATATAGTTCCCATGATGGCTGCGGCCAAGGGAGCCAGGATATTTGAGCGGCATGTGGGTCTGCCCACGGATACCATCAAGCTGAATGCCTATTCCATGAATCCCGAACAGTGTGATAAGTGGGTGGAGAGTATTTTACGAGCCCGTAATATCTGTGCCCTTAAAAAGCCCGGGGATAAATATATTTCCCAGGCTGAGCTGGATTCCCTGCATTCGCTGGAGAGAGGTGTTTGGGCTAAGCACAGGATCAGAAAAGGCGATCCCATCACTTTTGACGATGTATTTTTCGCCATGCCGCTTCAGGAGGGACAGACTGTATCCGGCGAGTTGAAGAGCGGTATGACTGCGTCCGCGGACTACGAAGAGGGAGCGCCCATAAAGGAGAGCGTAAAGCTGACAGGAATCGGTATAGTCAGGTCCGCAGTTCATGATGCAAAGGGTATGCTCTATGAGGCGGGCATAGCCCTGGGCAGCGATTTTGAGGTGGAGATATCCCATCATTACGGCATGCAGCATTTCAGGAAAAACGGTGCCATCATCATAAACATAATCAACAGGGAATATTGTAAAAAATATATAATCGTACTTCCCGGACAGGTCCATCCCGTACATGCCCACAAGGTAAAGGAGGAGACCTTCCAGCTTTTGTACGGTGATCTGAAGCTGACCATAGAAGGACAGAGCGACCGCCTGATGAAGCCCGGAGACATACAGACCGTCATGCGCGGGGAGATGCACGGCTTTTCCTCCGAGGGAGGGGCCATTTTTGAAGAGGTGTCCACCCAGCATATGAAGTCGGATTCCTATTATAAGGATCCGGTGATCAACAGTCAGGATCCCATGGAGAGAAAGACTTATCTGAAGAAGTGGTAATGCCTTTGTCATCCTGAGCGCATACAGTGTCATCCTGAGCGCAGCGAAGGATCCTGATAGATTTAAGATTGAGAAAACATAAGTCTTTAAAAAACGATATCAATGAAAAGAATATTACTCACAGGCGGCTCCGGTTTTGTGGGCCGCAATCTGACAGATCATATAAAGGAAAAGCTGGGCGGTGAGATGAGACCGGCGTCAAGGATCATCACCGACACCATCTCCACCGTTACTTCCACCTTCGAATCCCTGTTTTTTGAAATGGACGGGGAGAAATATGAGCTGTGCGCTCCGACCTCGGGACAGCTCAATGTGCTGGATGAAGAAGCAGTGTGCGAGTGGCTGGGCTCGGTACGTTTTGATACAGTACTGCACTTTGCGGTATATACCGACGCCGTGGACAAAAATAAGGATGGGACCAAGATCCTGGATTATAATCTCCGCAGCTTCATGATCTTTTACAAGTATCGGAAGCTGTGCGGCCGGCTGTTTTATTCCGGGTCCGGAGCGGAATATGATAAGAATTATGACATCGTTTCGGCCAGGGAAGAACTTCTTTCCGATCCTGACAGCATATCCAGCGAGATATTGAACGGCTCGGATATCATCCAGCTCATTCCCACCGATCCCTACGGTCTCATGAAATATACCTGCGGCCGCCTTATAGAGCAGTCTGAAAATGTCTGTAATCTCCGTATCTTCGGTCTTTTCGGAAAATACGAATATGAATTCCGGTTCATATCGGATATGTGTTTAAGGTCTCTGTCCGGCAGGCCTTTTGAAGTGCGTCAGAATGTGGTGTTTGACTATTTGTGGGTGGAGGATTTTGTCAGGATGCTGCTGGAGCTCTTGTCCAAAGAGGAGTTAAAATATCATTCCTACAATATGGTCTCCGGTAAAAAATATAATCTGCAGCAGCTGTGCAATATGGTAAATGAAGCAGCGGTGGAGTACCGTGAGCAGATGCTGGAGGATGATGATATCGACGCAGAGACAAAGGACAGGATCATGCGGCTGGTAAAGCAGCCTGTGATCTTTGCCAAAGACGGGATGAATAATGAGTATACGGCTTCCAATGAAAGGATATTGGAGGAGCTTGGTGATTTTGATTATACCGATATGCAGGAAGCGATAAACAGGCTGTATTTCTGGTATGCGGATGTGAAACAAAAGGATGATTCCTTTGTTTCGCTTGCGATATAAAATGGAAATAAAAACAGGGATTATGCAGGGCATAAACCGGAAAGAGGAGGATATTGATCATGGAAAACAAAGATTTACAGAAACTGGCAAGGTCACTCAGGTTTACTCAGATATGCTGCATGATAAGTTCGCTGCTGACCGGCGCTCTGATCGTGGCGCTTGTGGTAGTGTTTATGCAGGCCAAGCCTGTGCTGGCTTTTGTGGATACCCTGGGGCCTGCAGTGGATAATGTTTCCAAAATTGATGTGCAGGCAGCAAACAATGCCCTTCGGATATTTAACCAGGAGGCAGTGAATATAGACTGGAAGCAGGTTTCGACCACTGTGAACACACTGGATGTGAAAGCCATAAATCAGGCGGTGAACGATCTGGATGTGGTGGAGCTTAACCAGAAGCTGGCTGCCATAGATGTGGATGAATTGAACAAATCCCTGGAAAATCTGAATGCCGCGGCGGAGTCCCTGAAAAAACTGAGTGTCCTGTTCGGGAGGTAGTAATATGTCAGAACCCAGATTGTATCGGAAGAGAATAATACCGGACGAATGTGTGCCCCTTAAGGATGATACGCTTCTGTATTTTGACGACAGGGTGATAGTCACGGCCTGGAATGCGCTTCATCCGAAAAAGGATCTTCACCATGGTTATTCCTGCTATTTTTTGAGAGAGGGTTATAAGGTGAGCAAATTCCTTTATGAAAACGGGGATCTGCTCTACTGGTATTGCGACATAATCGATTATGAGGAATATCCTGAGGAGAACAAATGGGTATTCAGGGACCTTCTGGCGGATGTGATCGTATATCCCGACGGTTTTGTGAAGGTGGTGGATCTGGATGAGTTTGAGGAAGCGCTTGAGAACGGCTCCATTACATTGGAGGATGTGAAAAAGGCGTTGCGCTGTCTGGATAAGCTGCTGAATATCATATATGAAGGGTCTTTTGATAAGCTAACGGACGAGATAGAGATAAGGATACGCTGAGCGAAATGCTTAAAAAAGCAATGTCATTAACTTAAGCATGAGAGTATATCCCGCGCAGGCAAAATGTCGGGTTTAAGTTAATGACTAAAACTTCCCACTTGATGATAAAATAGGCAATTTATGTCATTCTGAGCGCAGCGAAGAATCTTTATAAAGATGACCTTTTTAAAACCTTTAACTCTTTCAAGATCCTTCGTTTCACTCAGGATGACATGTGGGAAGTTTAAGTTAATGACATTGTAAAAAAAGGGGGTAACCATGAGACGGATTTTAACCGGCGAAATGATGGCAAAGGCTGATAAGGCAGCACAGGACACCTATGGTCTGCCTTCTCTGGTGCTTATGGAGAGAGCTGCGCTGGCCGGAGTGGATATACTCAGAAAGCCCGGGTGTGGTTTCGATCTCACAAGGGTACTGGTAGTGGCAGGCATCGGCAATAACGGCGGGGATGCCCTGGCGGTGGCCAGGATACTTATGGAGGAGGGTATTGTTCCCGACATTTATATCTGCGGCGATCAGGACAAGGGGTCGGAGGCCTTTAAAAAACAGCTCTTTATTCTGAAGGCGTATAAGGCCTCTTTTTTGACGGAGCTGATGGAAGATACCGGATATACCACAGTGGTGGACGGAATATTCGGAATCTCACTGAACCGGGAGGTCACGGGGGAATATGCCATCTGTGTGTCAAAGATAAATCTGTATCGTGAGAAGGGCGCCAGGGTCATGGCTCTGGATATGCCTTCCGGGGTTCACGCCACCACCGGACAGATCATGGGAGTGGCCGTAAAGGCAGATCTGACCATAACCTTCGGTTTTTGTAAGCTGGGCCAGCTTCTTTATCCGGGGGCAGGCTGCTGCGGGCAGCTGGTGTTTAACGATATAGGGATACCCGATGGCGTGACCCAGCTTTTGAGAGATAATTCCCAGATATATATTCTGGATGAAGATGAGATAAAGCTTCCCGAAAGACCGGCTTATTCAAACAAGGGAACCTTCGGTAAGATACTTCTCATAGCCGGAAGTGAGGATATCTGCGGTGCTGCGGTACTATCGGGGCTGGCTGCCATGCGTATGGGAGCAGGCATGCTCAGGATCCTGACCCATGAGAAAAACAGGGATACCGTTATAAGGCTTTTTCCTGAAGCCATGGTGGGTACCTATACCGAGAAGGAGCCTTTTAAGAAAAAGGAGCTGGAGGATTATCTGAAATGGTGTGACTGCATAGCCATAGGTCCCGGGATCGGCCAGACAAAGGCAGCCGTGGATCTTACCCACTTTGCCCTGAAGCAGACCCAGGTACCGGTGGTGGCAGATGCGGATGCTCTCAATATACTTGCAAGGAATCCCGAACTTTTATCGGGACACAGCCAGGATATCGTGATCACTCCCCATGTGGGTGAGATGAGCCGGCTGACGGGACTTAATCCTTCGGAGATCACATCTCATCTCATAGATACCGCTGTGGACTTTTCCAGAAGCTATGATGTGGTTACCGTGCTCAAGGATGCCCGGACCATCACCTCGGATACCACCGGGAAATGCATAATAAACTTAAGCGGAAATTCGGGAATGGCTACGGCAGGTTCCGGAGATGTGCTCACCGGCGTGATAGCCGCATTGCTTGCCTCTGGCATGAGAGCATTTAAGGCGGCGGCTCTGGGAGTGGCACTTCATGCCGGCGCGGGAGATGCGGCGGCAAAGGAAATGTCCATGGAAAGCCTTCTGGCCCGGGATATAATCAAATATCTGGAGACAGAGTAAGACGGGATAAAGAAGGGTGAAAAAGATGGAGAATACTTTCAGTGATGCTATCCGATAAGATTAAAAAATACAGTAAAAAAGCCCTTTCCAATCCTCGTGAGGTACTTTCGTTTTTGCTGAGGACCTGTCCTTTGAGCCGATTGCTCAGTGACGAGCATTACACGGCATTAATGTACCGAATAAAAATGGGCACAGCCTTAAACTTAAGAGACCCAAAGCTTTTCACGGAAAAGCTGCAGTGGTTAAAGCTCAATGACCACAGAAAAGAGTATTCCATGATGGCTGATAAATATAAGGTGAAGGCTTATGTTGCACGACTGATCGGACAGGAATATATCATTCCCACCATAGGCGTATGGGACAGCTTTGAGGAGATCGATTTTGATACCCTGCCGAACCGCTTCGTCTTAAAGTGTACTCATGATTCCGGCGGTTACAGCATATGTAAGGATAAAGCCCGCTGGGATAAAAAAGAAGAAGGCAGGAGACTGAAAAAACGGCTTAAGAGAAATTATTATTATTCCTGTCGTGAAAGGCATTATAAATATATTAAACCGAGGCTCATCGCCGAGGAGTATCTTGAAGAAAAGGGCGGAGGGATAAAGGACTATAAGGTTTTCTGTTTTGACGGGATCCCCCGGGCCATAGCTGTATATTCCGACAGGGGTATAGGCTTTACCAGATATTTTTTTGATACGGACTGGAAACTGCTGGAGGTATATTCAAAATACGAAAAGAAGGTTTCAAAGAAGCCTCCCCAAAAGCCCGGGAAACTGGATGAGCTGCTGGAGCTTTCAAAAAAACTCTCAAAAGGATATCCCCATCTTCGGGTTGATTTTTATATAGTGGATGACAGGATCTATTTTGGCGAGATCACTTTATATACCACGTCGGGATATACACAGTTTGATGATGTGACCCTGAATGCAAAGATGGGAGAATGGCTGAAGCTTCCGAAAAACGGCCGGTGAAGTCAGACGGGCATGAGTCTGTCAAGCATTCTGAGTATAGGCTCTTTGCTCAGGGATTTAAGATTTTCAGCTGTAGTTTTGAGACCTTCTATTTTTGCAAAATCATTGTTGTCCGCATAGATCTGTCCCAGCAGTTCATAGTTGAGGCGTACATCGGTGCCTATGGATATGCCGTATTCCAAAAGCTTCACGGCGTCTGCCTTGAGAACGGATGCCTGCTGATGCGAGATCTGTCCCGCGCTGTCTGTCCCCTCTTCCTGAGTGGAAACATCCTCCAGGAATCTGGCCGAATGGATGAGATATTTTTCCGCAAGCCTTGCAATAGTACGTACTAAAATAGTATAATTGCCATCGTATTCGGTGAGCTTCGTGATATTTGCGGCGCCGTATTCCAGTTTCAGGTCGGTGTTGGTGCGTCCTGTACAGTTGAGTATCCTCTTGCCGTAGAGTCCTTTGAGCTCGGTGACGTACTCGTCCACCCGCTCATCGTTCAGCTCGGGATGCTCCGGGATGATGGCAGGATCAAAAGGGATGTAAGGAAGATTGTCGATATCTTTTCTGCGGACTGAATTGGCCTTAAGCTCTCTGTCCCAGAATTCTTTGTTTACATCCTTCTCACTGCGCTTTGACATCTGGAGCCTGATAGTGAGTATGATGACGAATACCAGAAATATTGTTAAAAAAGGAAGTTTCATTAATAACCTCTGAAAGAAAGGATCTGTTATGTTTAAATGGTTTCAAAACAAAAACCGCAGGGTGATCAGTATAATAATCATCGTGATCCTGGCACTGGCCATGATCATTCCCTTGATGATCTCGGGTGTTTCGGGTTTTTGACCGGCCCTGTATGATCCGGCGTTTCAAAAATCACAGCGTTTATTATAACAAATTCCATGGAATATAAAAAGAGTATTAAAAAAATATATGCTCTCATCTGTCTGACCGTGGTGTTTATTTTTGCTCATGGCAGTATGATCTTTGCTTCGGCAGATGATGACATCATACTCGACGGTATTTATGCCGGGGACATATGTCTGTCCGGTATGAGCCCTTCTGCGGCCAAAAGGACCATTGAGGATTATGTGCGGGGACTGGGTGATCTGTCAGTGAAGGTGGATGCTGTGGGCGGTAATACCGTAGAGCTTAAGGCATCGGAGCTCGGCATGACCTGGGCCAACCCTGAGATAATAGATCAGGCCTACTCC
This sequence comes from Lachnospiraceae bacterium, assembly GCA_016288495.1. GTDB lineage: Bacteria > Bacillota > Clostridia > Lachnospirales > Lachnospiraceae > UBA1753. Next base: position 7,332 of record JAEEZH010000025.1, on the reverse strand, counting down.
CTTGGGCATAAAAAGAATCTCATCAGCCGGTACAAGGATAAAAAGGATCTGGCTGCCCATGACAGGATCTTTGATATAAACCTGGAATTTGACGAAGCCGTGATAGAAAACGTAATAAAGGAAAAATGCAGCATTTATGATGAGAAAGCCTGCGACGCATCACTTGTACGCAAAAGCGGCGCCTTTGAGATAACGGAGGGCGTAAGCGGAGAGCGTATAAATACCCAGGCGTCAGCTCTGAGGGTAAAGACATATATGGAGATGCTCTGGGACAGGGATGAGTACGGACAGACACAGCTGATAACCGAGATATATGAGCCTGAGCATTCAGCAGAGGATCTCAGAAATGTGAAGGATGTACTCGGTACCTTTACCACCGGTTTTTCATCCTCCGGAGCGGGAAGAAGCGCCAACGTCCGCAACGGCTGTGCTCATATAGACGGGACTCTTCTGTATCCCGGCCAGCAGCTTTCCGTTTATAACTGTGTCAGTCCCTTCACCGAAGAAAACGGATATCATCTGGCCGGTTCCTACAGCAAGGGTCTGGTGGTGGAGACTTTGGGAGGAGGTATCTGTCAGGTGTCCTCTACCCTGTATAACGCTGTTCTTCGGGCAGAGCTTCAGGTGGATGAGCGCTCCAATCATTCCATGATAGTATCCTATGTGGATATTTCGGCTGACGCGGCCATTTCAGGCACCAGCAAGGATTTCAAATTTACCAATTCCACGGATTATCCCATATATATCCAGGGAACCACTTCCGAGGATAAACAGATCACCTTTACCATATACGGAAAGGAGACCAGGGACCCTTCCCGTTCTCTTTCCTTTGAGACCGAGGTGGTTTCGGAAACGCAGCCGGAGGGGGATAAGGTTATCGCGGATCCCTCCCAGCCTGTGGGTTATATCACTTCCCAGAGTGCGCATACCGGTTATTCGGCAAATTATTATAAGATAGTAAAAGAGAACGGTGAAGAAAAGGAAAGGGTACGGGTCAATTCCAGTTATTATCAGGCCGTTCCCAGGACCGTAACCTTCGGAACAAGCGGTGATGCCACGGGCATGATGTCGGCCGCCATCTCTACCCAGTCGGTGGAGCACTGCAAGGAAGTGGCCAATAATCTTATTAATGCGGCAAATGCAGCCGCCATAGCTGCAGCCGAAGCTGCGGCCCAGAACACTGCCCAGGAGGCAATAGACTGATATGGGCACATTACAGACGCCGCAGGATACCATTGCGATCCTGCAAAAATATAATTTTTCCATAAGAAAAAAATTCGGACAGAATTTCCTTATCGATATGCATGTGCTGGACAAGATCATTGATGCAGCCGACATATCGGAGGATGATCTTGTGCTGGAAATAGGTCCCGGCCTGGGAGCCATGACCCAGAGACTTTGTGAAAAAGCCCGCCTGGTATATGCGGTGGAGATAGACAGGATGCTGATCCCCGTACTTAACGAGACTCTGGCGGAGTATGATAATTATATTCTGGTAAACGAGGATGTGCTGAAGCTGGACATAAATCAGATCGTAGCGGAGCACAATCAGGGGCGGCCCATAAAAGTGGTGGCAAATCTGCCTTACTATGTGACTACCCCCATAATCATGTCATTATTCGAAGAAAAGATCCCCTTAAATAGCATAACGGTCATGGTGCAGTCCGAGGTGGCGCACCGTATGCAGGCTAAGGAAGGCACAAAGGACTACGGTGCCCTTTCTTTGGCCGTGGCTTATTATGCCGATCCATACATCGCGGCGAATGTGCCGAGGAACTGTTTTATACCAAGGCCCAACGTGGATTCGGCAGTGATCACCCTCACCTGTCATGAGGACAAACCTGTGAAGGTAAAGGATGAGAAACTGATGTTTAAACTGATAAGGGCAGCCTTCAACCAGCGAAGGAAGACTCTGGTGAATGCAGTGGCTAATTTCAATGAGCTGTCTTATACTAAGGATGAAGTGGCTTCGGCCTTGTCGGCTCTGGAGCTTGATGTGAATGTGAGGGGAGAAGTGCTTTCCCTGGCACAGTTTGCCCGGCTGGCAGATACGCTCATATCCTGAGTCATTTTGTCATTCTGAGCGAATCTCGTCCTAAAGGGCGCCAAACATCCGGTCTGACAGGGGGGAATACAGGAGAAAATATGGATATCAACAAGGTCCTGAAAGAGTATGATGAGATGGTTCTCAACCACAGGGAAAGGGAGGCGGAGGAATTCCTGACCTCGAACCTTGCCCTTGCCGTTAACGAGGGTGATACCGGCGCTGTGCTTACCCTTCTTAACGAGCTGGTGGGATATTACCGTGAGGTTAACCGCTATGATGAAGCGATCCTGTTTTCAAATAAGACGCTGGACATCATGGAAAGCGTGGGCCTGTCCGGGACAAAGGAGTACGCTACGACACTGATCAACCGGGCAAATGCGCAGCGGGCAGCGGGCCTTCTCGATGATGCGGTTGCAGCCTATCATGAAGTGGAGACCATATATGACAGATTGCTTGAGCCGGGCGCGTTTGATTTTGCGGGCCTTTATAATAATCTGTCCCTGGTGTATATGGAGCAGGAGGATTATGAGAAGGCGATCCTGCGTCTTGAAAAAGCGCTTGAGATAGTGGAAAAGCACCGTGAGGGCAATACCTTTGAACTGGCGGTGACCCATGCGAATCTGGGTAATTCCATCCTGCACGGAAAGAAGGATATGGAGAAAGCAAAGGCCCATCTCAATGAATCGGTGGCTATTTTTGAGGGAAGACATATTTTTGATACCCACTATGCTGCGGCCGTGACCGGCCTGGGTGAGTGTGAAAAGGCAGCCGGAGATTTAGACAGAGCGGCTGAATATTTTGACAAGGCACTTTCGGCCATCTATCAGAATTTCGGATGCACTGATTATTTTTACAGGGTGAAGGAGTTCAGGGATGAGGTTGAAAAACTACTCATTCAAAATGAGACCGGGAGTACCGATGACGGCAGACCGTCACGATCCGGAAGATATGTGACTGCCGGATTCGGACTTAAGCTTTGCAGGGCCTATTTTGAAGAGGTCGTGCGTCCTTCCCTGGAAAAAGAGTATCCGGATATTTTGAAAAAAGCAGCCTTTGGTCTTTTCGGGTACGGTTCGGACTGTTACGGTTTTGATGACGTGTACAGCAGGGATCATGACTGGGGACCGGGAGTGTGCATCTGGCTCAGGCGGCAGGATCATGAGCTGTATGCGCAGGATCTGAAAAAATGGTATGAGACTCTGGACAAAAGCTTCAGAGGTTATGAAAGAAGAAATACGCCTCAGGGACAGGGCAGGACAGGCGTGCTCTGTTTTGAGGATTTTGTGGAGGAAATAGTCGGGAAGGCACAGGGGCAGCGGCTGATCGAACTCTATGATAATGAGCGCTCTGATGCAAAAAGTCCGGACCCTGCTGAAACAGTGTGGCGTACCTGTTCCCAGATCTCATTGGGCTGCCTTGTCAACGGTGAGATATTTTATGATGAGAGCGCTTATGTGAGCGGCTTCAGAAGGTTTGTGGCGGATGGTTATCCCGATGATCTGTGGCGTGCCTTTACGGCTCAGAGCTGTGCTCTGTTTTCGCAGAATCTCCAGTATAATGTGAGACGTCTGGTCTTGAGAAAAGATAAGGTTTCGCTTGAAATGGTACTGGGCGATGGTTTCAGGGAGGCTCTTAAGCTGTGTCATTATCTGAACAGGAAATTTGTGCCCCATGATAAATGGCTCATGGCAAGTGCGGTTTCCATTATGGCAGGTGATGCTTTATTGGACGGAAGTGCTGATAAAGATGCCGGTGACGGGATTCCCGGGAAGATGGAAGAGATAAGAGCGAAAGCAATGGAACTGCTGAACACCGATCCTTTGGAAAAGGATTTTGCAGGGTATGATGCCACGGTAAATGAACTGTCCTGCTATCTGGCGAAAAAAATATATGAGGCGGGATTTATTTCCGCTTCCGCTCCTTTGCCGGGAGAGTCTGCCCCTTTTGAAAATACAAAAGTGTACCTTGAGGATCTGGCAGGAATGATAATGAATGGAGCAACAGGAAGAAGCTTAAAACGGAGAAAAAACATGGAAAAAGAAAAAAGAAGCGCATTACTCTTAAACATTCTGGAAAGATATCCGGATGAGGAAAAGCTTTATTCATTTTTTGATGCCATGAAGGAAGATCTTCCCATGGAGATCGCCAAACTTGAATATGCGGCTTTTGATGAGGTGACCAATGAGGGGGGCAGGGCAGTGTGTCAGGATAACTGGGGTACCTTTTCCATCATGAGACTGAGCCAGTATAATAACTGGACCCATGAGATGCTGGTAAGGTTTGCCACGGATCTTCTGCTGGCTTATGGCAGCGGGCTCAATATCATATCCGAAAAATATGCCCGTATGGAGGAGAGCACGGCTCCCGAAGAATGGGAAAAGATAAAGGATGAATTTCCTGTCATCGATGAGGAGACAAAATCCATAATCGAGGCAATAGTAGGTATTCAGGTAAAGTGGATGGAGGAATTTGCGCAGGAATATCCGTCCTTTGCGGGAAACGCGCGAAGTATCCATACCTCGGAGGACACTCCTTTCAACACATCCTATGAGACATATCTGCGGGGAGAGCTTTCCACTTATTCCGGTATGATGCTTACGCTGTATGGAGAGTTTATAACTTCTCTTATGAGAGAGGGAAAGAATCTGGCTTATATGACCATGGAGCAGACTGCGAAACTTTACGGTTATGAGAGCGTGGAGGACGCTGAGCGCCGGCTTGGATCCTAAGCCCTTCTGTTATCCTGAGCTCTTTTGTCATCCTGAGCTCTTTTGTCATCCTGAGCGAAGCGAAGGATCTTTATATGACCTCAGAATGACAGTGTTAAAAAAGATTAAGTATAAGGACGGAAATGAAGACTAAGGCGATCATCTTTGATCTGGATGATACACTGGTAAGTGAATACTCTTTTGTGAAAAGCGGATTTGCGGCTGTGGCAAAACATCTGGCAAAGTGTGACACCGGGGTGTTTGCGCATTTTGCAGGTTCGGATACCGCGGTTTTGTGGGAGGAGTTTCTGGCGCTTTTTCATGAGAGCGCCAAAAATGTATTCAACCGTTTTCTGGATATGCATGGTGTGAACGGGTACACGGAGGATGAGGTTTTTTCTCTGGTTAAGGTGTACAGGGAACATGAGATAGACAGGGAGATCTACAAGCCATATGACGATGTGGAGGATGTTCTGTCGACCCTGTGCGAGAAGGGGATCGCAGCGGGCATTCTGACCGATGGCTTCGCGGTGTCCCAGAGAAACAAGATAAGAGCGCTGGGCCTGGATAAACACCCGGCGATAAAAGGGATAGTGGTAAGCGCAGAGCATGGCGAAGGCTGGGCCAAGCCTTCGGCGAAGGGCTTTGAGCTGCTTTGCGATGAACTGGCTGTCAAGCCCGGTGAGATGATGTATGTGGGAGATAATCCGAAAAAGGATTTTTATATTTCCAGGAATATCCCCATAAAGACGGTGAGGATCATCAGAGGCGGCGGAGTATATGAAAACGCACCGTATTTCGAAGATGTGAGGGAAGATCACAGGATAGAAAAGCTGGAGGAGCTTTATGCATTCATTTGATGAGTTGAGAAAAGAATACAGCGATTTTAAATTCACGCGTTATGAGAAAAGTTATGAAGACGGAGTTTTGAAGGTTATATATCACTATGAGATCACCGGGCTTGAAAGCTTTGAGACCAAATGGAATTTTAAGGTGGGGGATCGAAAAGCAGCAGATGTGATTGATGATGCGATATTGGACCGCTTTATTTTTTCATTGGGAATGGCAGAAGCCATCAGCTATTACAAGTGTACCTGTCCTAAGACGATTCTGGTGGAGTGTTCTGCGCTTGATGAGTGGCAGGTGAGATGGTGGCGCAAGCTCTTTTATTACGGCCTCGGGGAATTTTTGTATGTGAATGGCATAGAGGTGAGTGAAGAGGATCTGGTGGAGATCAGGGCGCGGAAAGATGAAGCTGTAAAGGTGTTGAAGGATGAAGCTGCGTATGACGGGATCCTGGTTCCCGTGGGCGGCGGCAAGGATTCGGTGGTATCCCTGGAGACTTTGAAGGGTGAAAGGATCATTCCTTATCTTCTGAATCCGCTGGAAGCTTCAAAGAAGTGTGTGGAGGTCTGTGATCACTGCGAAGAGCCTATAGAAGCAAAGCGCGTTCTTGATAAAAAGATAATCGAGATGAATCAGAAGGGATATCTTAACGGGCATATTCCTTTTTCGGCGGTGCTGGCTTTTTCCACCGTCATTACTGCATATCTGAACGGGATGAAGTATATCGCCCTGTCAAATTAATCCAGTGCCAACGAGTCTACGGTTAAGGGCTCAAAGGTGAACCATCAGTATTCCAAGAGCTTTGAATTCGAGCAGGATTTCAGGGAGTATGTGGCGCATATAGTCGATACGCCCATATCCTATTTCAGTCTGCTGCGTCCTCTGGCGGAGTTACAGATCGCTTATGTCTTTTCCAAGCAGAAGAAGTATCATAAAATCTTCAGATCCTGTAATGCAGGTTCCAAAAAGGGTATCTGGTGTTGTAACTGTCCAAAGTGCCTGTTTGTCTATATTATTTTGAGCCCCTTTCTTTCGGTGGAGGAACTGCGGGATATTTTCGGAGAGGATCTCTTTGACAAGGAGTCCATGGAAACCTACTTCAGACAGCTGGCGGATATAGATGAGGTGAAGCCCTTTGAATGCGTGGGCACCCGGTCAGAGGTGCTTGCGAGCCTCGGGGCTTTCATCAAAAAAGGCGGTCATTCGTATCTGACGGATAAGTACAGTGATCAGATTTCGGATAAGGAGGATATCGACACTATCTTAAACGGATGGAATGACGAGAATAACCTGCCGGATGATTTTGCCGAAGAATTGAGAAGTGCACTTGGCTGATGATATTATGGGTGAATTAAAAGTAATGTGGGGTGCAGAGTGTTGCTTAAAACAGAATATGGAAATAGAAGAAGTGCCGGAAACGCCGGTGGTGTAAAGCCGAATTGGAAATGGTGTTAAGTGAGGTAAAACAGTGGGAATACTTCAAAAATTGAATGATAAAAGTTTATTAATCTGGGGATACGGTCGTGAAGGAAAGTCTACTGAAGCTTTCCTTAAGGAGCATTGTCCCGGCAGCCGTATAACTGTGTTTGAAGGGAAAAGGGAGGATTTTGACATAGATGATTATGACTATGTCATTAAAAGTCCCGGTATTCCGTGTTTTGAAGAGGATGAGAGGCTGACCAGCCAGACCCAGCTTTTTATGGAGCAGTTTTGGGATCGGACTATAGGCAT
>JAEEZH010000024.1 GCA_016288495.1 Lachnospiraceae bacterium | reverse complement strand
GCTTATGAGGTGATACTTACCGATGACGGGGGCGGCAAGGCCGTGCCGGATGAAAAGTACGGCATAGAAGGTTCACAGATAACCATAAAGGCCGAGCCTCATCACGGATATACCTTCAGGGAGTGGCAGCTCATATCGGGCAATACCCAGATAGAGGATAAATTCAGCCCGGTCACATCCTTTAAGTTCATAAACGAGGATGTGGAAATAAAGGCGGTATTTGATCCGATCCCCTATACGGTGACCCTGTTGTCGGACGGAAACGGAAGCGCATATGCGGACAAGACATCTGCAATTAAGGGAACTTCAATATCGGTCAACGCCGTTCCCTATTACGGATACAGATTTAAGGAGTGGCAGGTCACGCCGGAATATGTCAGTGTGGGGACTGATTCATTTATCATGACAGACGAGGATGTGACCCTTAGGGCTGTCTTTGAAAAGATCCCGGAATACTCCGGGACAAAGATATATACCATAACCTTTGACGCCAACAAGGGCAGTGTATCCCCCCTGTCCGATATCACGGAGACTGACGGAAGCCTTTATTCACTTCCTGTACCGGTTCGGGATAAATACATATTTACCGGCTGGTGGACGAAGGCAAAGGACGGAGAGCGAGTCACTACGGAAACGGTTTTTGATTCGGACAGTACGGTCTACGCCCACTGGGAGAAGGAGCCCGAACCTGAGATAATCAAATATAAGCAGCTGGATCTTGAGGGCAGGAAGATCAACGGCGAGGTTCCTTCGGTGCGGCTTTATTTCCCCAGACATACTGTGGCCTATGACGGAAAAGAACATGTGGCTGTGGGAACAAAAACGGAGGCCGGATCAAAGGAGGGGGTTTCGGCTGACCTGGATATTACCGCAGAGGGCATCCCCGTTACCGTAAGCGGTGATTACATATACGGAAAGACCGGATATGCTATTTCCTATTATGCTTTGACGCTGGAGCCTGACGTATCGTCGGAGGCTTACAGATCGCTGGGGGAAAATGAAAAGAAACAGCTGGATAAGGAGATCAAAAAGATCAACAGGGTCTTAAAGAAAAAGAAAAACAGGATATATTATGCCGTAAAGCCTCTGGATCTTTCCGAATTCGTCTATGATGCAGCGGGGAGCAAGGCCGGCAGAAAGGTTTTTGTCCGTTCGGATGATAGCGGTGATACTCTGGTCTATAAAAAGAGGACCAAAAGATATACCGACCCTGATACGCAGGAAACAAAAAGGATCACCCGTACAGAGTTGGAGGCCACCTTGTCCGGATATACATTTTCGATCCCCTCCAAAGAGTATAAGGCAAAGATCACTGATAACAGCGGCAGAATCACGGGTAAGAATATTAATCTGACCGGTGAGACGAAATGAAAGGAACAGGCGGACTGATGGAAGGAAAACGTATAAAGCAGATCATTTTTTCGGCACTGGCCCTGGCAGCCATGACCATGTGCCCTGTCCTGACACCTGCCTCCGAAAATGCGGGAGCCGGCACAGGACTTCCCGGAAAGGGGACCGAGGCGGAGCCTTATCTCATACAGGATGAAGCAGGCTGGGATCTGTTTTGTGACGCCCTGGACAATAAAGAAGAATACAAAATGTTCAGTGATAAATATGTAAGGCTGACAAAAAACATCAGCGTGTCGCGTATGGCGTCAGACAGCAGGGATAAAGCGTTCTGCGGGAATTTTGACGGTGGCAACAATACTGTAACGGTAAACTTTGGCACTGAGAGCGCACCTTTGGAACAGAGTGAGTGCGCTCTTTTCAGATACACGGGAGGCAATGCTTCCATCAAAAATATCAACACGGACGGCAAGATATATACAAAGGGATCCAATGTCTCCGGTCTGGTGGGAATGGTTACGGAAAATTTTTATAAGGAAAACAAAGAATCGGGTCCGGAGGGAAATGAAGGTGGGGCCGATAATGAAGAAGGTCAGAATTCACTTGATCTGGATAATTGTTATGTGGGTGTGGAAATACATACAATGGGAAACGTGGGTGGCTGTCTGGTGGGAGCCATTCTTCCGGTTAATACCAAAGACAGATATGGCGTTTGTGTGGAAATAACCGGTTGTTCGACGGACAGTCATGTATATACCGATGGCACATCCTTCGGAGGCATTACCGGTGAAACCGGCGGATCAGTATATATCACAGGCTGCAGCTGCAGTGCCATCATCGATGCGTCATTTGAGGGCGGGGGCTCTCACGGCGGCCTGATCGGAAATCCCAAATCTACTATACGCGATGATGGTGTAAATACCACATACATTGAGATAGACGGCTGTGTCTTTGACGGTTCCTTTCTCGGGGAAAAAACTTCTTCCTGGTCAGGCATCATGGGCGATGGTCATAATAATATACCCTTTTATATAAGGAATACCGTCTTTGATCCCCGGGAAACAGTGGTCAAGGATAAAAATAACCGCAGCCTGAATTATATAGAAAAAAATATAGGCAGCCTTTATTATTACACAAAGCCCTTCGGCCTGGTGCAGGAAGGGTTACCTGTTACAGAAACGCCTCAGGCCGGGCACTTTTACAGGGGGATCGATGCTCCCAATGGAAAAAGATATTATGTACAATGCCCGGAAGAGACTATCAAAGATGATTTTTCCTATGCAGAGATCCAGGATCCGGCTAAAAACATGGATGCGGGATTTAAGGATGAGACAGGTAAGGAGCTTATCGCAGGCGAAGATTATTTTGTCTCGGCAAAAAAAGAGAGCGAGATCGATGTGGAAGGTCCCGAGACTTATGTCCTGACCTTTAAGGGAAATGAAAAGAAGGGATATTACGGATCTTATACGAAAGAGGTCTTTGTATATGACAGGCTGGCGCATCTGCCTGTCATCACATCTCAGCCCGGGATAATGGCTCTGATGTACGGTTATGAGGGCGAGCATAAATTCAGCATAGAGGCTCACGCTGTGGAAGGGCACAGCCTGGCGTATCAGTGGTATAAAAATACTGTGCCGAAGACCTTCGGAGGCGTGAAGATCGAGGGCGCCACCACGCCGGAGCTTATCATCGGACCGGGCCTTGACCTTCAGACCACATACTATTACTGCGAGCTTACATCCACCAGAGCGGATAACGGCACCAAAAGCAAAATAAACTCCGATGTGGCCATGCTCACGGTGAGGCCAAGAGAGGTCTGCGTTACCGCGCTTGAGCAGACGATCTACCAGAATTCTGATATCGTCAGGTCGCTGGATAAGGCGGTTCTGACCGGGGCGCTTGAAGGACATGAGCTGAAGGATGTGAAGTTTATCACCACCGATACGGACAAAGTCACAGACCGGGGGGCCATCATACCCGCTGATGCAGTCATCATGTATCAGGGCAAGGATGTGACCGATCATTATGATATACATTATATCCAGGGAGTTTTAAAGGTAGAACCCTTGTCCAATAAACCTGTGGATCCGGATTCCGGGAAAGGAACGGGAGAGGATGAAAACTATTTTCATAAAACACTGAACACAGGCGTTGAAGATGAAAAGGGAAACTTTATCATTCTTGATGTGTATTACAAAAAGAGCATATCATATAACGGTTTTAAGCATGCGGATAAAAATTATTCAAAGGCTGATAAGCGCACAAAAACCGACTATACCGTGAGCGTCAACAGCCCCATGGAGGGATATGCCGCTCCTGTTCTTAAGTTTAAGAATAATAAGACCGCCGTGATCAAAAAAGGTAAGACTCCGCGGTTTACCATGAGTTTTAAGGCAATAAAGGGCGCTTCAAAGAATTCAAAGGGAACGGTTAAAAGCGTTAATGCCTATCTTAAGGAGCAGCTGTTTGAATTTATGATAGACAAGGCCGATCTGGAAAAGGCACGGGTCGTTGAATTTGTTACAAAGAACGGCAAGATCAAAAAATTCACGGTTGAAATAAACGGAGACACGATGAAGCTTTCTAAAAAAGATTATGACGCCAGACCGAATGCGGACGGCACGTTTTCGATCACGGGAAAGAATAATTTCTGCGGCGTGGTGACTTTGAAATGAAAGGATTTTGAGGAATTAAGGTGAAAAGAACATATATCGCTATTATAAAAACCGGGCTGATTTTGATGCTGCCGATGCTTTTGCTCAGCGCCTGTTCGTCATACGCAGATGCCTCCAGGGGAAGGGTTTACTGGCTGAATTACAAGGCCGAATCGGATGGGACCCTTCAGAAGGTGGCAGATCTTTATGAAAAAGAGACAGGGGTAAAGGTTAAGGTCATGACCGCGGCTTCAGGCACCTATGACAAGATGCTTAATTCCGAGATGGATAAAGCCCATCCCCCCACCATCATAGTGCTCAAAAACAGGGAAAATGTTGATAAATGGGCGGATTGCTGTGTGGATCTTACGGACACGCCTTTGGCTTCGGAACTGGAAAGTGATGTATATAATGTTTTTGACAAGGATAAGCGGCTGGTGGCGGTGGGTTATTGTTATGAATGTTTTGGTATCATAGCCAACCCGTCGCTCATTGAAAAGGCAGGCTACAGTGTTGATGAGATAAAGAATTTTGAGAGCCTTAAAACGGTGGCGGAGGATATCCACGCCCGGGCCGGGGAACTTGGTTTTGATGCTTTTACTTCATGCGATATGGATGATTCTTCGTCCTGGCGTTTTACCGCGCATATGGCCAATCTGGAATACTTTTATGAGGAAAGGGACGCCGGAGGGTGGAGTGAGGCTCCCGCATCCATAAAGGGAACGTATATGGACAATTACAAAAATCTGTATGATCTTTGTATCAACAATTCCTGCGTATCGCCTCAGACCCTGGCAACCGGCGGACATGATGCGGAAAATGAATTTATGAGTGAAAAAGCAGCATTTTTCGTGAACGGATCCTGGGAGTATGAGGCTTTGTCAAAGAAGGTGCCCGGGGCAGTGATGCTGCCGTATTACTGCGGCGTGGAGGGAGAAGAAAAGGCTGGGCTCAACTGTGGGACCGAGAATAACTGGGCTGTCAATTCAAGGGCAAAAGAACAGGATGTCAGGGCGACACTTGATTTCATGTACTGGTGTGTAACGGATGAGACGGCTTCGAAAATGCTGGTGGATACTTTCGGAGTGATGCCCTACAGGAAGGCCCCAGACTCGGACAACACTTTTCTGACTGCTGCCGAGGCCTACGAAGACTCCGGCGCTTATGTGATGGACTGGGCCATGAGTTACCAGCCGAATGCCGATCAGTACAGGGCGGGACTGGTCAGTGCACTTGACCTGTATAATTCCGATCAGAGCGATGCAAACTGGGAAAATGTCTGCACAGCCTTTGTTCAGGGCTGGGAATATAATTACAGGGAGGTAAACGCAAAGTGAAAAACAAACAGCTTACCGCCTATGAAAAATCCATAAAAAAACATGGCCTGTTTTTCCTGGGACCTGTGGCGGTGGCATTTTCTGTGGGCTTTTTATGGC
>JAEEZH010000023.1 GCA_016288495.1 Lachnospiraceae bacterium | reverse complement strand
GGCTGGCCCTGGGGAAAGGATTCCAGCGTCTTTCTGCCCATGACAATCACCTTTCCCATGGTCTCATTCCTGAAATACTTCTGATCCGCAGGTATCCTGACCAGCAATTTATTGTCATATCCTATGGCCCAGTTATTATCCACTGCAGCTATCATCTTCATAATACATAACCTCGCTTAACCTTTCTTGTCATTCTAAGGGCTTATTTTGCTCCCCTTCTGTCATTCTGAGGGTTTATTTGCGCTCCCTCTGTCATTCTGAGGGTTTATTTGCGCTCCCTCTGTCATTCTGAGGGCTTCAGCCCGAAGAATCTTAAATTTGGTAACACTCCGACTCCGAAAAATATTATACCCCATATCCCAAACTTACGCCACAGAAAAAATAAGCAGTGAAATACCACCCGTCTTTGATTGATTTCATTCAATACCACCCGTTTTGTTGGCAACATGATCCATTTAATTTTCACTGTTTTACCGCTATCGCAAATCAGGATTAAACCAACTCTTTCAGAGCCCCTCAAAAATCTCTTCTGTCGGTCTCGAGATGACACTGGATTATTCCGTGCGACACTGTTTCCTCAAAAAAAATGTTAAATCTCAAAATACGAAAACCGAAGATGACTGAGTATAAGCTCCGGCATCCTGCGCCACCTCTGTCACCCGACTGTTTTTCACTGGTTTTCCGCCACAGCTTTCGTGTCATATTTCTTCATAAAGTTTAACTCTGCATTACTTTCACCCCAAAAATAAAAACAACAGGATTTCGCTCAGGATAATACCACTGCGGATTCATTTTGATCACACCGGCATTTTCTGCATGAAATATTTCAAAAGCAGACAAATGTAATAAGTCCGACAGATCTTAACGGAGCAAAATAACGCCTTCCTTGTACCAAAATTAAACTATAACCCATGTTCTCTATTTCCGTAAAATAAGCCACTGACAACGAGCAAAAAAAGAGATCCGCCAAGCGGATCTCTTTTTTGATATCAGTAGTTATCAATCTCAGTTGTGTTTTTATCTTTCAGTAAATATCACAAGTTACTAACATCAGTTATTTCATTTAATTATACAACGGCAGCAATTTTATGAACATCATTCAAGAACATCAGTCATCTAAAACATTAGCTATTCAAAACGCAAGTTATCTGATTTATCTTATCTGTAGATTATATCATCCCTTCCGGGACCGTTTGAAATGATGGTAATGGGATAACCGATCTCCTTCTCGATAAACTCAATATACTTCCTGCAGTTTTCGGGAAGCTCTTCATATTTGCGGATCCCCCTGATATCAGTCTTCCAACCGGGCATTTTTTTAAGCACCGGCTTTGCCTCATTGAGCTTATATGTGACCGGGAACTCCTTAGTCTCCTTTCCATCCACTTCATAAGCCACACAGACAGGTATCTCATCCAGATATCCCAGCACATCAAGCACCGAAAAGGCCACATCCGTGGTTCCCTGGAGCCTGCAGCCGTATCTGGAAGCCACACAGTCAAACCAGCCCATTCTTCTGGGACGGCCTGTGGTGGCGCCATACTCGCCTCCGTCACCGCCTCTTCTTCTCAGCTCATCAGCCACATCCTTGTCAAGGATCTCCGAAACAAAAGCACCTGCGCCTACAGCTGATGAATAAGCTTTGCAGACCGTGACCACCTGCTTGATGTCATAGGGAGCGATCCCGGCGCCGATACAGCCAAAGGCTGCCAGCGTGGAAGACGAAGTGACCATCGGATAAATACCGTGATCCGGATCCTTCAAGGATCCCAGCTGACCTTCCAGAAGGATCTCCTTTCCCGCCTTTACTGCCTCATGAAGGAAAAGCGCCGTGTCAGCCACATAAGGCTTGACCATATTCGCATATTCATCACACACTTCCATCAATTCATCCTCATCCAGAAGAGGCTTGTGATAAAGATGCTCCAGCAGTACGTTTTTGATCTGACAGATATTATGGATCTTTTCCCTAAGGCCCTTTTTATCGAAAAGTTCGTTGACCTGAATACCTATCTTTGCATACTTATCTGAATAGAAAGGAGCTATTCCCGACTTTGTGGAACCAAAACTCTTTCCCGCCAGTCTCTCCTCCTCACACTGATCAAAAAGAATATGATAGGGCATCACCACCTGGGCCCTGTCCGAAATGAGAAGCTTCGGCTTGGGCACTCCCTGCTTCACTATCTCATCGATCTCCTTTATCAGCACGGGAATATTCAGAGCCACGCCGTTGCCTATCACACTGGTGATATGTGAATAAAAAACGCCGGACGGGCAGGTGTGAAGAGCAAATTTACCGTAATTGTTCACTATTGTATGGCCTGCATTTGCACCGCCCTGAAAGCGAACCACTATGTCTGCCTTCGCAGCCATAGTGTCGGTCATTTTTCCTTTGCCCTCATCACCCCAGTTACAGCCTACGATCGCTTTAACCATTGCTTAAACCTCCATGATAATCAAACGTTTATTTCTGTCTTGAGACCGAGAATGGCCTCATTATTTTTAAGTACGGGCTTTACCACCGTATCCAAAAATTTCTCTGTCTGTTCCTTTGCCCTGCCTATGTATTTTTCGGGACGCATGGCATCCTTAAGTGTCTCTTCATCCACAGGGAACATATCATCCTCGGCGATCATCTGAAGCAGACGGTTCTCGCCGCCCTTTGTCTTTATCTCATTTCCGGCCATCATGGAAAGCTCCCTGATGCGCTCATGAAGCTCCTGTCTGTCACCGCCCATCTTTACGCAATCCATCAGGATGTTTTCGGTAGCCATAAAAGGAAGCTCACTCATCAGTCTCTTCTCAATGACCTTGGGATAGACCACCAGTCCGTCCGTCACATTGATGCAAAGATCCATCACTCCGTCTATCGCCAGGAAAGCCTCTGCTATGGACAGACGCTTATTGGCCGAATCGTCCAGCGTCCTCTCAAACCACTGGGACGCCGAAGTGATTGCCGGATTGAGAGCGTCTATCATCACATATCTGGACAGGGCTGCGATCCTCTCGGAGCGCATGGGATTCCGCTTGTATGCCATGGCCGATGAACCGATCTGCGACTTCTCAAAAGGCTCCTCCACTTCCTTAAGATGCTGGAGCAGTCTTATATCGTTGGACATCTTGTGGGCGCTTGCCGCAATACCTGCCAGCACATTGCAGACCCTCGTATCCACCTTTCTGGTGTAGGTCTGTCCGGAAACCGCCACACATTCCTTAAAGCCCATCTTCTTTGCTATCATGGGATCTATCTTTTCGATAGTCTCATGGTCACCGTCAAACAATTCCAGGAAACTGGCCTGGGTTCCTGTGGTTCCCTTCGACCCCAGAAGCTTCATATTGTCCCTGACATACTCAAGATCCTGAAGATCCATGAGGAAATCCTGGATCCACAACGTAGCCCTCTTACCCACTGTGGTAGGCTGCGCAGGCTGAAAATGCGTGAAGCCCAGAGTCGGCAGACCCTTATATGTATCCGCAAAGGTATAAAGCCTGTCGATCACATTGAGCAGCTTTTTCTTTATAAGGTCCAGCCCTTCGCTCATTATTATGATATCCGTATTGTCACCCACATAGCAGGAAGTGGCTCCCAGATGGATGATACGCTTTGCCTTGGGGCACTGCTGACCATACGCATATACATGGCTCATCACATCATGACGTACTTCCTTTTCCCGGGCCTTTGCCACCACATAATTTATATCATCCTGATGAGCGATCATCTCACTTATCTGCTCGTCGGTGATATTCAGTCCCAGTTCTTTTTCCACCTGAGCCAGAGCTATCCAAAGTCTCCTCCAGGTGCGGAATTTCTTATCCGGAGAAAAAATATACTGCATTTCCCTGCTGGCATATCTCTCCGAAAGCGGACTCATATATCTGTCTGTATTCTCACCCATCTCTCATCCTCCTATGTAAAACGCGTTTTATTGCATCGTCAGCTTGCCGATGAATTCCTTCACTCTCTCATTATCGCCCTCAAACACCTCATCGGGACTTCCCTGGGCCACGATATAACCATTTTCCATAAATATGATCTGATCCGAAACCTCCCTTGCAAAGGCCATCTCATGGGTCACTATCACCATGGTCATCTTTTCCCTGGCCAGGGCCTTTATAACCTTTAACACTTCTACCGTAAGCTCGGGGTCAAGGGCCGATGTGGGCTCGTCAAAAAACAGGATCTCGGGCCTCAGCGCCAGGGCCCTTGCTATGGAGACACGCTGCTGCTGGCCGCCGGAAAGCTGACCGGGGTAAGCATCCCCTTTTTCCGAAAGTCCCAGTTTGTCAAGCAATGCCTGGGCTTCTTTTTTAGCCGTATCCCGGTTTATCTTTTTCACATGGATCATGGCGTCAGTCAGGTTCTGCATCACATTCATATGCGGAAACAGATTAAAATTCTGAAACACCAGCCCGAAACAGGATTTGATATCCCTGAGTGTCTTTCTGTCCGCCCCGACAGCATTTTTACCGTTGTACAGCACCTCTCCGCCGTCCACATCCTCCAAAAGGACCGCACAGCGCAGCAGCGTGGACTTGCCGGAACCGGAAGGGCCGATGATGGAAAGCACCTGCCCCTTATCCACCTTCAGGGAGATATCCTTTAATACCTCCAGTTCTTTGAAGCTCTTTTTTAAATGCTTTATCTCAAGTAAGCTCATGGTTACACTTATTCTCTAATTAAAATATGACAGCCTTTTTTCTATACGCCCCATGACGAAAGCCACCAGCACATTAAACACGTAATAGAATATGCCCGCTGCCACAAAAGGCATGATATTAGCCTGTGCCGCCGCGATGGCCTTGGCCTGTGTGAACATCTCCGAAACCGCAATGACAAAAGCCAGCGATGTATCCTTCACAAGGGTGATCACCTCATTGGTCACGGGAGGAAGTATCCTCTTCACGACCTGGGGAAAAATGATCCTGAAAAACGTGGCCACCCTGGAATATCCCAGCAGTCTGGCCGCTTCCCACTGTCCCAGGGCTATGGATTCTATGCCCGCCCTGTAGATCTCGGCAAAATATGCGGCGTAATTCAGGGCAAATCCGATGATCACCGCAACAAAACGATATGCCGGAGTGATCTTTAAACCGAACACATAATACGGGGCAAAATAGACCACCATCAGCTGCAGCATAAGAGGCGTACCCCTCATCACCGAAATATACACCTTGGCCGCAAACTGCAAAAATCCGTTTTTGGACATCCGCACAAAGGCGATCAGAAGTCCCAGCGGCAGTGAGAACAAAAGTGTCAGTAAAAATATCTCTATGGAGGTGACCATACCGGACACCAGTTGTGTTACAAGAGTCTGAAGATTCATAGTCTGTTAAAAAAACTCCGCCCCGGCACTATCCACACCTGCCGGGGCGAAACCAAATGATCAGTTTCCCAATACCAGAGTATCCTGCTGGTCCCACTTCTTGGCGATCTCAAGAAGGGTTCCGTCAGCAGCCATCTCGTTCAGTTTTTCCTGAACCGCATCACGAAGAGCCGTGTTGCCCTTCTTAAAACCGACTCCGTAAAGCTCGGGAGAAAGCTTCTCATCCAATATCACGAAATCCACTCCTCTTGATTCGATCTGATACTTTGCCACTCCCACATCCATTGCTATGGCGTCTACCGCACCGGCCTCAAGATTCATGAAAGCCGTATTGTATTCAGGCACCTGGATGAGATCGCCCAAAGAAGCCCGGAGCTCTGAGTGATCCTCGGACTCTATAGCCTCAAGTGCGGAGGAATCAGCCTGCACGCACAGAACCTTACCCGAAAGATCCGCCAACGAATTGATACCGGAATCCTTTGCAACGACTACCACCTGTGAATTATCCACATATGGATCTGACCAGGTGTATGCATCCATTCTCTCTTCACTCATGGTAAAGCCGTTCCATATACAGTCGATGGCCCCGGACTCCAGCTCCATATCCTTTGCATCCCAGTCGATGGGCTGGTAAACCACTTCCAGATCCAGTCTCTTTGCCACCTCTGCAGCCAGATCCAGATCAAAGCCCACATATTTGCCATCATCATCCACATAACCGTAGGGCGGGAAATCCGCGTCAAATCCAACCGTAAAAGTGGTCTTGTCCCCTATCCCTTCAGCCGGAGCGGCATCAGTCGCATCAGCAGCGGGGGCCGCGGGAGCAGGCTCATTCTTGGCCGCACCGGAACAGCCCGTGATAAAGACCGAAGTCAACGCGAAAGCAGTAAGCAGGGCCGTTAATACAGATTTTTTCATAATTATCCTCCATTTATGATCATTAAAAGTCACACAAAGTCAATAATACTATATTTCGCCGAATAATTCAATCACTGACCATACTCTTCCACTATATCCATGATCATGGGCGCCATATCGGGATGGTCAATGGCCTGACGCTTTACTTCCTCCTTGAGATCGTTCCTCTTCTCTTCATTATAGGAGATACGCTTTCTGAGGCTTCCCCGCTGGGCCACCAGCTCATGTCTGATCTCCACCATCTCGCGCCGGTCCACCAGCGCCCGCACCTGACGTACCCATATCTGCGGATCCTTTATCCTGTAGTTTGTCAGCAGTGCCACCAGCTCGCCGCCCACGGCGTTCAGCTCCTCATCCGCAGCCTTGTATCTTTCCATCTGGGCCTTTTCCTTCAGATATCTGTCCCAGAGAAAGGCCAGTTCCTCGGAAGAATTTACCTGATATTTTGAGCAGGCGTAATCTATGAGCCCGGTCACATTCACATATCTGATCTTTATCCTGTTCTGGACCACTATTGCCTGATTCAGTTTTTTCTCCGTTTTTTTAAGTTCCTGTTTATCCTTCAGAAAAGCGGTAAAGATCACGGTCAGAAAGATCGCCCCCACCGCCACGCACAAAAGGATGCCCACGGACACATCCATATTGAGCTTCAGCTGAAGCACAAAAAGTACAGCCAGGGTGAGCACCTCAAATACCAGGATCACCATAACCAGCGTCCGCTTGTTTTTCTGGGAATTCATGAGCTCATGACGCCTGAAACGGTAGGATATCTTTTCACCCTCCAGATTCTTAAGGTCCTTTCGCACCAGCGCCTTATAGTCTTCGTTTTCCCGAAGCTTGTTTATCGCCCCCGGGAAATCAGACTCATGTCGTTCCATCCGGTAGTACTGTTCCTTGGGCATCACATCCCTGCGGTTCAAAAATTCCTGCCGTATCTCTTCCTTATCCAGGATCTTTGACGCACAGGCACGAAGATGCTCCGCCTCATCGGAAGGAAGCGCCTCTATCTCCTCTATATCCCTGAGCCTCTCGGTGACGGCGTTGTACTCAAGGGTACTCTGCTCTATCTCCTCAGTCTCCTCCTTCATCTGACGACAGCATTCGTTGATGTAATGCTCCATCCCGGACACATCGTTCAGGTTAAGCTCACGCCTGTTTCCTGCCAGGAAGTCCCCGTCTTCGTAGTAATCCCAGTCAGGCTCACTGTCTATATCATATTCATCTGCCTTGCGAAACAGTTTTTTCAGCCATTCAAACATAGGTTACTCCACATTGCGGCGGTAATCTTTTTTCCAGGAAGCAAGTATCGCTTCGGCCCGGCGGTCAAAATCCTCCTCCCGGCCTGCCTCCAGATCATCCAGCGCCTCTTTGAGAACAGAATACTCCTCGGACTGTCTGGACATATCGGAAGACTCGGATATACGTTCTTCAAGCTCCGCCACTCTGGTACGGTCCAATCCCAGTTCCCTCACCAGAGCTGCATACCGCTCACGGCTGCCGCCCATTCTCAAAGCCGCAAGATAACAGGAATAGCTTTCCGTCCTGCCGCCGTGGTCCCAGGCCTTTTTAAAACATTTTGCAGCATCCTCATACATGAAAAGACCCGCCTGGGCGCAGCCCAGATTATGCATGCACATGGAATACAGTTCGGGATCCCTCATGGGATCGCTGCCCTTTAAAGCCAGCATGTATTCTCTCTGGGCCAGGGTGTACCTGCCGGCAAACAGATGATAGTCACCGCTGTTTTTTCTCCTGCCCGCCATTCCCACCGCCTCATTTTCACGAAGCATGGATTCTATGGTACGGAGCTCCTCTCTGCTCACATAACCGCACTCTTCAAAAATAAGCTTCACAAAAGACGCAAGGCTGCCCTTTCCGGAGATCACATCCATCAAAGCCCTGCCCAGATCCTTTAAACCCAGTTCCTTTTCCACAAAAGAACAAAGAGCCGGGCGCATGATCCCTTCCTCCAGAGAAGCCGTATTCTCACGCAGATAGTAGCAAAGCTCCTCTATGGTATGCAGGGAGACTCCCAGTTCTTCCAGATAATATGGAGTTGTGGCGTAATTGCCTACCGGCAGATAAAGCATTATTCCAACCTCCTGACAGCACCATCAAATACTCACGGCTATCCTCTCCGTGACTATGGTCCCCGAAGCCGGGAATATCTCACCAAACCCCAGGTCCTCCACATTCACCGTCAGATAATCCTCCGAATCCATGGTAACCCTGATCCTGACCCTGGTAGTATGCTCGGGCCTGGCGGGAATATCCGTAAGCCTCATTATGGCGTTATGTTCATTTCTTCCTATCATGGGACTGATCAGAAACCGCAATTCCCTCTCCCTTCCCAGATACAGCTCCGTCACCTCATTCACATCGTACCAGTTCACACCGGCCTCCACCAGCGAATAGTAGATCTCCTCGTTCACCTTTGAAACCCTGATACCGATATTCGAACGAAGCTTATCCATACCCAGGTACAGATAACTGCGCCGTTTGTCTATGCCGTTGTTCCTGTCATCCGAGAAATGACAGGCCCCCCAGGTATAAAGATTATGCGCATGAAAAACCCTGCGTTTCATGCACAGATATCTAATGGTTTTCGGAGTGGTCTCCTTATCCGCCGTCCCGCCCACCAGATACACGCTGGTGACGATGCGCCCCTCGGTCTGCTTCTGGGCAAAAGCCTTGAGCGCCTCATCATCCCGGGGATCCAGATTCCTGTCTTCATCATTGTATATCCTGCAGACCACCGGCTTCGTCCGCCTGTCCACGGACAGACGTCTTGCCAGTATCCCTTTTCCGGTCATATCCAGGACCACCACATCATGGTTCCACAGATCCTCCTGCTGATGCATCATATATTCGTAAAAGCTCTCCGATCTGCTGATAAAATCAAACCTGTCATAGGGATAATCGAAGGACTTTGCCATCCTCCTGAGCATCTTCACACTCTGCCCCCCCAGCTCCCCGGCGCAAAAACAGATCCTTTTCGCCATCTGCCAGGATTCCATGAAGGAAGTCAGGGAAAAAAGCTTTTTCACATACATGACCAGCAGATCGAACGCCTTGTATTCCTGACCGAAGGCTATGACGATATCATCATAGACTGCCTTTGAAAAAAGAGAATCCGTTTTAAACACATCCTCGCTCTCCGGAAGGCGCTGGGCATCCCTTCCGAAATACCACTCGTCGTAATCCTTCCGCTTTGCGGCCAGCATGGGTATATCATAATCCTCACCTCCCGTCACCAGGGAAATGGTGACCGGCAGGCTCTGGCCTTCCTCCAAAACCGATATTCTGCTTCCTGTATCATTCAGATCGATCCCGATAATCATAAATACCACCAGTTATATATCATGCGTCTTTCTGTGTAAGCGGCCTGAACAAAGCCTTCCCGACCTGTTCCCGCTTCCTGAA
Organism: Lachnospiraceae bacterium; assembly: GCA_016288495.1. Classification (GTDB taxonomy): domain Bacteria; phylum Bacillota; class Clostridia; order Lachnospirales; family Lachnospiraceae; genus UBA1753. The sequence continues at coordinate 12,013 of JAEEZH010000023.1, read as the reverse complement.
GACCTCCATCAGCTCAATCAGTTTTTCTCTCTCCTCCATCTGCAGGCATGAATACATCTCATTGAGGACCTCATATTTATTCGTCCTCTCTCCCGCCTCATGCGCAGCCTGAAGCTTGGCGCTTTCGGTTATGGAAGTATGTCCTGCATGCTCAATGGAAATATAATAATTAAGCTGTTCGGAATAGAAAAGCATGAATGACGCGGTAAAAATCCCTCCTATCGCCATTCTCATGCTCATTCTCGTATAATCGTTAGCTGCTCCCGATTCATTTTCCAGAAGATAATTCAGCGTGACCACCGAATCCGGCGACGCCTTGTACTCGATGAACACATACCCCTCATACAAAGCCAGCTCCGGGACTATATCCCTGAAATCCATAAAGCAGGAAAGCACTATCTTCTTGGAAATGAAATCCCTGATAAACTCCGCCAGGATCTCTTTGATCGGCTCATCCAGCGTAAGCCTGTCGCCGTACTCCTTCTTCTGCTGTGAAAAATACATGATCAGGGCCAGCGCGCAGTATTCGTTGAGGGGATTCCCCTGGCTCTTCATTTTAAGAAGCCTGGTAAAGAACCGCTCATCCATCACCTCATCAAGCACCGCATAGTCATAAGAGCACTTGGTCACCCAGGCAAGCTCCACCATCGGTATGGCTATATGGCTCTCATAAGCCTCAAATATATCCTCCCGGTCACCCACAAAGGCCCCGGTAAACATCATCTGAAGAAGCAGCCTTTCCTCCAAAGCTCTGGTGTCTATTTCAAAATCCCTGGCGGCCCTCCAGAGGCTCCGCATGGTCCTGGTGGTATCCCTTAGATTCTCGCAAAGATATTTAAGCAGCACGCCGTCATATTTTCCCATGGCGAAACACTCGCTGCACAGCCACAGTACCAACGGTTCATCCTCGTTTTCCAGCTCCCTTCGCATGGAGACGAGAAGCTTTACCAGAAGCCTGGGAGACACGCCGTTTATTCCGTATTTTTTTATGATACCGAGGACACTGTCATAACGTCCCTTGTGCATCAGAAGTTCCAGAAGCTCAGCCCTGCCCGCACCATCCAGCGCCGGGATATCCATCTTTTCCATCAGGTCAAAGCTATGGCTGTCATCGTCCTCATAATATCTCAAAAGCTTGATCATATAAGGCCTCTTATACAGACTCCTTATATCATCCGACTGAGCCAGAGTCAGTACATAACGGTAACTCTGCTCATCGGGTATCTGAGCCCGGTCCATGTGCTCCGCAAAAAACACGGCACACCTCAGATCACTGCCGTCATCAGACGCCTGTGACAGGATCTCTTTATAATCCTGAGGGAAAAACAGAGCCTCATCCTCAAATATGTCCCCGTAGATCCTTCTGCCGTCCTCATATTCTCCAAAGAGCTCATACTCACTTCCGTAAATATTCACACAGGCCTCGCCTCTGGAAAAGCTCACCTTGCGTTCCGAGGAAAAAGCCTCCTCCACCACCACCAGATAGTCCGGCTGTTCCTTCGAACAGGTCACATTATGTGCAAAAACAAAAGAAACCGCATTCTTTTCAAAAACGGGAACAAATTCTTCATTATCCTTCAGATAAGAATAGATGACCGAAAGAGAGGAATCCACATTTCCCTTTTCAGCCTGCTGCTTTGCGAATTCCAGTATCTGCGGATCATAAGAAGACATTATCTCAGGATTATGGTTGTGATAATGTATGATATTCGCGTAAAGGGCGGCCTTTTTGGCTGGTTCCATAGACACGCCGTAGCTGAAATACAGCTGCACCGGCGCAGGCAGTTCCTTCGCATAATCCGGCGGCAGGGAATCTATGAAAATCTCAAACAGCCTGGTGATGTTCACATCCTTTTCCACCGCCGTGAGATACCACTCAAAAGCCTCTTCATCCTGTCTGTTCTCAGCCATGTACAGCATGCAGACAGCGCCCAGATATTCGTTATCCTTATATTCCTCATACATGGCCTTGAGCACTCTCAACGCCACGGGATCATACTCCCTCTGTTCCCGTATCAGCCCCGAAAAACGCTTCGACAGCGTCTCATCAAAAAGACCGGTCTTGGTGGCAAAATTCATCACCTGTATCTCAAACCGCTCTGCCTTCTCCATACGCAGGGGATCCTGTGTCAGCAGCTCGTAGGCCTTCAGATAGAGAAGCGGGCCTATGCCGTGAGTATTGAACTGATGCTTAATGGTCTTGAGCATCATCCCCGGGTCCGCGATCATATCCTCGTCCATCTGGGTAAGCATCCACAAAAGAGCGTCCTGCTCCGGATGCTCGATAAAAAGACGGCTCACGAGACGACAGCAGTTGGATATATGATCTGCGCTGTCGGAAGCCAGGCTGGACAGATACATACAGTAACCGTATTCCACAGGTCCGGTGAGCTGGGCCACATCCATCAGTTCGTCAATCAGTGACGTAGCCTCGCCCAGCCGCCCCTGGACCAGAAGCGAATGCGTCCGTGACAGTCTCGACACCGGATCCTCCGGATCTATCTCCAAAAGCCGGTCCGTAAGCGCTTTGAACTTTTCCTCCCACTCGCTCCGGCTGATATTTCTTATCTTGTATGCAATATAAGATTTGAGCAGCTCACCTCTGTAAGCCTGCATCCTGCGGCGAAGACGCATTGCCTCGCCTTCCTCATCACGTTCCTTCTTCACACAGAAATCAGCCGCAAATTCCTCATCCGAGGATCTCAGGATCAGACGGCCGAAATTCAGGCCCTCATGAAGTTCATCCTCACAGATCTCAACGCTTATCAAAGCCTCTTGATCAATGAAATCATCCTGGGTCAGGCTCGTGGTCAGAGGAGCGAGGAAAGAACAATCCGAGATTACATCAAAATAGCAACTCCCCCAGCCGTCTCTCACAACAGTGATATCTTCCTGCCTGTCGGAAAAACAGCTGATCCGGAACACCCCATTCTCCAAAGCCGGGGAATAGAAAGAATATGTGCTGGGATTCTTCTTTTTGACAGCACGAAGAAAGGCGTCAAAATTCTCATTACACTTTGTGCCACCGCTGAATCCCCTGTATATGCCGAAAAACTGTTTGTCTGAATTTGCGATAAGAGAACCGAAAGAGTCCGAATAAAATATTTCCTTTGCTCTTTCGTAATCCTCCTGTGCCAGATTTGTAAAATGAAACAGGTTCTTGACCGGTCCCGCCGCAGTCTCTATATCCCCGTGAAGGATAAAAACCACATAAGGGACGACAAACTCACCTGCGTCCATGATCAGGCAGATCTCGCCCTTGATCACTTCACCGCTTTCAAGGCCCGAAGAATCAAAGCAATATCTGATCCTGGCGTCTTCCCCGGAGAAATCCGGATTCAGTAGCTCCATCCTGATATTATGGGAAATGGCATTTCCGTATACTATCCCCCCGTCTTTGACACTGACCTCTATAGCACCCTCGATCTTCTGTCCCTCATGCACGGACAGCTCGATGGCCACCGGTCTGATATCCACCGTAGGGCGGTTATATTCCACGTATCCCTTGGACAACCGTGAAATATTATCTCTCATTTTATTTTTATAACTGCCCTGTATAACCAACTGAATAAATCTCCCGGCTTTTATTCTTTATCCTCATCAGTCTTTTTCAGGGACTGACTCTTTTTCCGCTTTATAAAAGGATTTCTTGCCATTATCTCCCTGCGGAGGGTCTCTATCCTGATATTGAGGAACTTGGGATAGCTGTACTTTTTGATACGGTTAAGGGCGGAAACCCTGAAAGAACTCATATTCGCAACAATACGCTTTGCCATATCGGCAGCCATCTGCGCTCTAGTCTTTTCGACGCCCTCGCTGACTTCCTGATCATCGCCGCTGCGCTTCTCCTTCAGCAATTTGGACAGGGCGATCATATTGGTGTTCACCACCTCATCCATGGAAACCATCTCCTGCTCAAAGCTCTTAAGCGTGGTGACCGTCAGAGTGGTATCAATGGCAAGGATAACCACGAACAGCATAGCCAGCGCCTCCTGCACCTGAGGCATCAGACCGTTGCGCATACCCAGCACCAGCGGATATACATACTTAAAAATAAACATATATGAAAGCCCGAAAAGCGTAGATGCAGGCACACAAATACGCCCGTGCAGATTAAGGGGCATCTCCGAATAATCCCACCAGGTTGCATGGAACTTTTTTTCCAGAAGACAATGCGCGGAATACTCCAGCACCGCGCTGAAAACATACCCTATGACAAAAATCTGCCAGGCCGCAAACCTGTCATAATAACCATGATAATTAGCCACATCGGCTATAACGATGGCCAAAAGAGCACCCAAACCGTATATGGGGCAGACAGGTCCGTATAAAAAACCTCTGTTTTGATAAAATCCGTCCTTAATGGAACAATAAACCGTCTCAAAGATCCAGCCTATCAGGCTGAAAATAAAAAACCAAATTACGTAACCACTCAAAAAAATCCTGTCCATGATCGCCTAATCAGTGTTTCTTTCCTCTTTTTTTACCCTTTTTCATGCCCCTGCGAAAAGCCAGCGTCTCCACCAGCGAGCACCACTTGTCTCCTATATTGACAAGCACCGCCTCCCGGGTCCTGGGAAGCTTCGTGATATTCACCGGCCACATATGGGTCCGTATCACATCCTGGGTATGCTCATCTATATCGCAGTATCTGGTGGCGTTCCTGCAGGCCAGCTCCGCATGATTGATGGCGTGTCCCCTGTTCATCTTTCCTATGGTATGCCAGTCATACAAAAACATATCATGAAGCATAGCCCCCGGAAGCAGCACATGCTCCCTGGAGTTCAGATGCAGCCTCTTATCCACCCAGTAACACCACCTGGTCACCCTGTAACAATGGGCATAGGTGGTGATGCTCCCATGCTGGGAGAATTCATTCATCCGCTGTACACGCGGATGATCAAGATACTTTTTTATCTTTTCATGCAGTTCCTGTTCCTCATGCGCCTTTAACATACCCGATCTCCCATGGAATGACATCCTTAGACTTAAGCACGGCATGCGCGCAAAAAGCCCTGAAGCCCCATTTCCAGCTGCCTGTAAGTCAGCTCAAATTCACCGGTATACCAGGGATCCGCAATATCTCCCGGCTCGTCGGTGAAATCCAGTATCCTGTATATTTTACCATAAGGATCATCACTTGGGAAAGCATTTTTCATATTTCTTAAGTTATACTGTTCCATGGCTATGAGATAATCAAACCTGTCATAATCCTCACGCCTGATCCTCCTGGCATGATGACCGTCACATCTGATCCCATGCGCCGCCAGCTCACGCCTTGCCGGCGGGTAAACCGGATTCCCTATCTCCTCCGAACTGGTGGCCGCAGACTCAATATAAAACTCATCCTCCACCCCCAGCTTCCTCACCATATCCTTAAACATATACTCAGCCATCGCCGATCTGCAAATATTGCCGTGGCAGATAAATAACACTCGTATCATATTAAAAATTCCTCTGTTTTCTGTGTTTTGTAACGCTTGTTTTTGTTCCGATAACGACCTCTGTTTTATGAAAATAAAAGGTGTTATAGCGGGATCAATCCACTGCTTACCCATTGATTTTCTGCAATAGAACGGCCCCAACACAGCCATAGATTATAGCATAGTTGGGGCCGGTTTGCCATAAGGATCAGTCAGCTTTTATTAACAAATCAGTCAGTTGACTACCTAACTTCACTCTTTTTTCTTCTTCCAGGGTACATCGTCTTCTGATGCCTTGAAGTTGTAAACGGGTTTCATTATATCGATGATATCCACACTATCCCTGATCACATCTATGATATCCTCAAGAGATTTATACGCCATGGGGGCCTCATCAATAGTCTGCTCGTTTACTGATGTCGTATAAATCCCCTTCATTGACTCGATATACGCTTTCATATCCAGCGTTTCCTTCGCCTTTGACCGTGACATGAGCCTTCCCGCCCCATGGGGTGCCGAGTAATTCCATTCAGGGTTTCCCTTTCCTGTCGCAAGCACAACGCCATCCCTCATATTGATCGGTATAAGTATCTTCTCTCCTTCGTGTGCTGCTATAGCTCCCTTCCTGAGGATCATCTCATCGGTATCAATATAGTTATGGATAGTATGGAAACCTTCTTTACCGGTAATACCAGATCTGTCAAGTATGATCTCAGCCATGAGTTCCCTGCTTCTTTTTGCAAACCTCTGGCATATCTCCACATCATGGAGATAATCCTCTAAGAACGTACCATACAGCCAGCATATATCATCCGGCACGAGAAGCATCTGCCCCTCAAAGCTGTTTCTGAGTTCAACAAGTGCCTCCTGAATCTTGTTCCTCCGGCCCTGGGCTTTATATGACCGGATTATCTCATCCTTGTTTCTGAAATACTCTTCCTTTCCCATGTGAAGGTCCACAGCCAGCTGCTGATATATCTCAGCCACCTGTTTTCCCAGGTTTCTGGAACCGGAATGGATGACAAGATAAAATGTTCCATCCGAGGCCTTATCGATCTCTACAAAATGGTTTCCGCCACCAAGGGTTCCAAGCGACCTTTCAAGCCTTTTTGTATCCTTCAGTGACCTGTAACACTTAAGATCCATGATATCAAACTTTTCTTTCCTGCCTTCCCATACGTTCATGCCGGATGGAATGTAATGACAGGCCTCATCGATCTTTTCAAAATCAAGTTCCTTCTCATTTATCTTAAGTGTATACATGCCACATCCGATATCCACTCCGACGATATTCGGACAGGCTTTATCTATAATGGTCATGGTTGTACCTATCGTACATCCCTTTCCTGCATGTACATCCGGCATTATCCTTATCCTGCTTCCTTCAGTAAGGGCATAGTCACACATCCTGCGGATCTGTTCTATAGCGCCTTCCTCTATTACATTGGCATAACATATTGCTGTATTTACTTTTCCTTTGATCTCCAACATAGCTGTTTCCTTTCATCCGGTGGCGCTATGCCACTATTCTCGCATAGCGCTCCCCTTCCAGTATTTCCATCATAAAACTATAAGGTGATAACTGTCCACCTGCAACCATCTCAAATATCCTGGGCGTGACTCCCGAGATCAGGGCTACTCCCTGCTCATTCTGTGTTACAGGCTGCTGCTTATTTCTGCTTGCCACATTCCAGAAAACTATTTCAGGCAGCTTATAACCGGCACTGTCATATTTCTTCTGAGCGTTTTTTAAATTCACTGCCGAAGCATTGCTTACACAGGCATCAAACTCCATATCAGAAATAATGATCAGTTTCGCAGGAAGTTCTTCCTGAGTGACACGATTCTTTACTGCCGCTGTAAGTATCGTATCAAACACTGCTTCCAGGTTCGTATTTGCCACTTCATTAAAGGTAGACACATAACGCAGCCTTTCTGCAAAGGTTTCCCCTTTTACCCTGATAAGCCGGGGTCTGGCAGAAAACCCAATAAAATGATCCTTGAAATAGCCCCTGTTGTGCTGCGCAAAATACAGTCCCAGTGAAAGAGCCACCGCTGCAGGCAGAGGCTTCGCACTCCAATACATCGATCCGGAAGTATCAATTACCGCGATAGCATTTTCATCTCCTCCGAAATCAGGAATAGCTTCCCATGTAGCATTCAATATCTGTTTTTCTTCAGGAGATATATCCTTCATAAAAGGCTTCCCCCACCGTGAAATAAAGGAATCCAAATAAGGTTCCACGAGTTCATAAGGAGCCACATTATCCGCATGCAGTACTACCTCACCCTGTATCGCTTTTGTGATGAACTCTTTATACCTTTCAGTATCATTCCTCAGAAATGCCTTCCTGTATTTAAACATGGCCCTGGAAGGCTGTTTAGCGTAGTCAAACGTATAATCCCTTTCCCTGAGGTTATTCTCAATGATACGTATTTTCGCACGCATAGCGGTAAGTTTTTTCCTGTATTCAGCATCAGTAAGCCCCAAAGCACCGGCAATCTTCCTAGCCTGCCTTACTGTATGGTGACTGGATGCATTCACCGAAGGAAGCCATTTTGCCAATAGAGACACATTTTTTCCTTCTTTCATGGAATCAACATCTGCCTCAAACTGTTTCCTGATATAGGCCAGCATTTCCTTTTCACAGGGTGTCCCAAGAAGGATCAAAAGATCATCATATCTGCCGTACTCCGCAACGAATTCTATATTCTTTTTTACGGATCCAGGCTGATTCTTTGCGATCCAGTAAAATATAGTGCGGAACACCCGCCTTTCTCCAAGGCCGCCTCTGATATCTCTGGCAAAAAACAATATCTTCATTGCAATATCAGCATCCTCAGTATAAGCACAGATAAAACGGGCCACTACTTCTTCATCACTGTTGCCCCTTAACGCACCGATAGTTGCAAATAGATCAAGACAGTCCGAACCGGTTGAGCTATATGTAGCAGCACCGTTTTCCGTGAGAGCCATGTTCATTTCTTCATTCATATATTCCAGCATGATCTTTTCCTCCTGCATTATTATCTGCAAGGCACCATCCGTGGCGGGATTTGAACCCGCATAACCCTGACTACTGTAAGCAGCCCGGTTGTTTGCCATTAACTCACCTATCTTTGCTGTTGGTGCCTTAATCAACAAGACGCTGTCTTTCCACACATCCGCCGAGGCGGGATGTATCCCTTAATGAAAGTATGTTTTGCTGTCTGCGTCTTTATGAACATATTCTACTGAACAGGGGAAAAACTTTCACGGAAAAAAAGTTGCGAACCCGTCAGAGTCCACAACTTTTTTGTTCCACCAAACGCTTCTTTATCAGATCCACAAAGGATTCCGGTTCTATGACTTTTACCATCGGCCCGAAAGACAAGAGCCTTATTACGATTTCTGTTTCATCATCGCCATCATAACAGATAGTGACCTTATATTTATCTTCATCAATCTTTTCAGCCTCCTTTTCAAAATGAGCAAAATGAAGCAACACCCTCTCAAGGGCACTCCGTCTGTCATACAGTTCAAATATCACCTTACACTTTACAGGAGCATGCTGCCTCATTTTTCCCGGGGAATAGCCGCATTCAACCCTGACACAGTATTCTATCCTCCCAAGATTATATATCCCTCCGAATGGTACTCCGGAAGCGATAAGACGGAACTTATCATCTTTCTCGGAATACTCCAGATACCTGGGGAATATAACCTTATCACTTGTTTTACCCCTACGGTTTCCAACCCTGATCTTAATAGGGTATGTATTCCTGATCGCATCCATTATCAGCCGAAAATTCTGTCTATAGTTTTCATCCTCATAATCATCCCCATCAGAATACTTATCAAAAACCGTATAATCATCCGATGTGAACAAAGGATCAACATCAGGAAGATCCGGAATATCATCTGTAAACAGCCGGATCCTCGGATCAAGGCAGATCGACTTTATCCATCGTTTCTGAATCAATGTAAGAGGCATATCTGGTACATTCCTGATGTTTGTTGTGCCATCGGGCCTGATAAGCTGCCATCTTTCCTCATATATTGCCGGTTCGATGTTTAATATGCTTTCACCAAAAGCACATTCCTCCACTATTCTCCTAAACTCGCTCTTTTCGATCGGATGGTCTATCGCCGTTCTTATGATCCTGGCAACGGCGTTATAATAGGCGCTATATAACTCACTGAAGATCATTCATCACCACCGCCTTCCAGGTCATACATTCTGTACATCTCATTTATGTCTTCTTTAAACTGGGATTCCAGTTCCTTATCAGAAATGCTGATATCAATGATCCTGCAGATAAAGGTACGGATCCACGGGACCAGTTCACTCGCATCATATACATCAGCATAAAAACGGCTGGTATTCTCATCTATTTTTTCTACGGTTCCACATCGCTTTTCACGTTCAAGCCGTCTATGGATATGCCGTTCATACTCGTCATAATGTATAGTGAACTCGATATGCTCCATCCGCTTACCCGACCGGCTCTGCGTACTTACACCCCATATATGCGGGCGCATTCCCCGAAACACTTCCTTGAGTTCATCAAACCGTTCGCTTTTCTCATCAGGCATCACCGAAACTATATTATCGATCCTGAATGGTCTGATACGGTCAAACCGTGGAGCATATGCCATAAGATACTGCCTGCCGCTCTGCGCACTTATCATGATATGTATGGGGATTACATGATTCTCGGTAATACGGTCCTTATGACGGTTTATTGTTTCCATGGTGACCATTCTCTTTTCCCTGATAGCCATGAAAAGCGAACACATGACCTCGCTGTCCAATGCACCGGTAATGTAATGATGTTTAAAAGCAAGCATTTCTTCATAGCGGCTTTGCTTATCCAGAAGGAATGATCCTATTACGCCGCAAGGTGCTATTTCAGAAAAATAATCCAGGACATTGACATCGCACGGTTCCGAGAGTTCTGAGCGCTTATAATACACAGCCTTACCCTGTTTTTTCACCTCAACGATCCCTTCCGAAGCGTATTCCTTCAGTTTCTTACGTATCGTTGATTCATCAAACATTTTAGGCTGATCAAAACCAACAAGATACACATCTACCTGAGCCGCTATATCACTCAGTGAAAGAGGCTCTTTATATTCTGAAAGTATATCCATTAAAACAAAATGAAGTGTGATATCCCCATCCGTAAAACTCTTTGCCTTCCAGGCTTTATACAAAGGATTATGATGTAAAATGCGGCTGTCAATTGAAATAAAGACATTTTTTCCTTCAGCAGTCTGACGAAAACGCATATGATCACCCAGCCAGCTTTCAAGCCGGCGACGTTCATCATCATAAGACCGGGCGCTCTTCTTATTATACTCTTCTCGGCTCTTGAACCCATAAATATAGAATTCGCGCATATAATCCCGTATTCTGTTAAAGTTCTTGATCACTTCACTATAAGCCATAAGTGTCTCCACATACTACCTAAACCAGGTTTCAATTATAGGCAAATACCCTCTTACATAATTTCTGGCTTCACAGGCAACAGAATAAGGTAATAATCCAGTATGCGCACCAGGAACGCGATATTTAAGCAAAGTAGAATCATCAATAATCTCATACATTTTCAAGGCCAAACAGATTCTTATAGAATTTCTTTGACCGCTCTATATCCTTGACCACGATCAGTACATTTCTCAGCCTCATAAACTACCTCCACCAATATATTTCACAAGGGAAAGTATAGCACATTTAAGGCTCCGCTCAAATGAAATAAGCGGTCTTCTGTTTTTTCTAACTAATGTCATATTTATGAGAAAGTATATCTTTATATTGCATAAAGTTTTACTTGTGTCAAGTTGTATAAAATATTTTACAAAAATAAGAAAGCGGTAGCCATAAATCCTTTTCGATCTATAGCCACCGCCATAAAGTAAGCGCATCTACAAATAGTTCCTTAACGACAATACCGGATCTCGCATTCTCCCTTATCGTTAAATGTTTCTATCTCATATTTCAAGCAGCCTTCCAGATAAATATCATTATACATCTGACCAAGCTGTTCCGTTTTACCCTTTACTACTGACCAGCCCTCATCAGGCAATCGAACAGAACAATTTGCTCCTTCTATGACACCTTCTTTCAGTCCGATAACATATTCTATCGTATTATCAGTCCAGTTATATCCTAATCCGCGCAGATTTTCCCTGCCATACTTTGCTGACAGTTCATCCCAGAATGCTCCAATCGTTTTATACTGTTTATCTTCTTCTGTTGAAAACGTCTTGCTTATTCCTTCAAAAATCATCTTAATTGGCTTTACTCCCATTCTTTCCATGCTTCCGGCTGATAGCCCAGTGTAGACAGCTTTCCATTTCTGACAATCGGAGTTTTAATAACATGCTGATTCTCCAGGATTTTACTTAGCTTATCTTCCTCGGCAATATACTTTATTATAGCCAACGTATCCTTATCCTTCGCATTCTGATCGATCATATTATCAAGTCCGCCATTTGCCTGAGCAACAGATGTTAATTCGCCCTTGCTCATCCCCTTTTCTCTCATATCGATGAACTGGTACCTGATGCCTCGTTCCTTAAAAAATCTCTCTGCCTTTTTTGTATC
>JAEEZH010000022.1 GCA_016288495.1 Lachnospiraceae bacterium | reverse complement strand
ATCGATAGTCTCCCCTCCTGCAGGAGACTTGATCCCCGTGGTTTTAAAATATGCCCTTTTATCAAAAGTATATATATTAAAACATTCCTTTCCCTCAAAAAAACCGGTTATAACCCCCACTTCCGTACCACTATCATTATAATCGAAAGGAAGTTCATCAGGATCATCAAAATCCGTTATCAAACTTACCTTTCCACTTCCATAAACAACAGCATTGGCACGTGTCAATCTGGCGAATTCCCCTATCCCTTCCAGCTCCGGAAGCGCTTGCACTTCTGCCACATATCCTTCCAGCGTGACTTCCGCCGACAAGTTTTGAACATCCGAATTGTACGGATTATAAACCATCAGTCTCTCCCCGGGCTGGATATAGCCTTTTTCATAGGATCCGAATTCCCTTTCAACCAGAGTTTCACTGTATGTGATATTTTCTTTAGCATTATACCAGGTCAGCATATAAGCGAAGAGATCGGCGCGGTTATAATAGGCAAAGGTATCCCTGGTCATCGTCACCGACACGATCATGGCCAGTACAAGCCCCGGCAGTATCCGCCATACGCAGCCCTTTAATCTCCTTTTCTCATTTTTATCCTTAAACCTTTTCTTCATCTTATCTTCAGAGATCATAATACATCCCCCCTACCTCAATACAATACCCTGATCGTAAACTTTACCTTCGCCGCGTTTTTTCCGCTTCCGTAATACGCCGTTATACTCGCCCTGCCCGCTGTCATGGGACTGATAACCCCGGTCTTTTCGTCAACAGCCACAGAAGCCGGGTTCGAGCTCTCCCACCTGTCGGGTATAAGCACGCTGTCATCTATATTAGCTGCACCGTCGATGGTCTGTCCCATGGCCACTGTCTTTATGTTCTTCTGTTTTACCATAGTCTGATACGCCCTCAGATTGACCTCTTCCTTCGGCACCCAGTCCCTGCCTTCCTTATCATAGGCGGTTATGGTGATCATGCCGCTCTTTTTCAGGGTGATCAGCTTCTTTTTCCTGTCGATCCTCGCCGCTCCCTTCGGCAGGACCACATATTTTTTATGTTCCCCAAGATAAGCTGAAGCATCCACCTTCTGTTTTACGGCAAGGTCTCTGTTAAAGGATATCACCCTGATCTCCTTTCCCTCCTCCTCCTTTGTGGTGACGCTCACCTCATCCTTAACGGCCTCCTTACCGGAGGCTTCATCTTTTTTCCTTTCACTTATAGTAAAAGTACCCTTCTCAAAGATAAGTGAATAATTGCGCTGAAGTATCTTTCCCGAAGGGATGATCTCATACGTCCCCGGTTCCTCCCCTGCCTCCCGGGAAAGCTCATATTCCACCGAATTCTGTGATGCGCTCCTGATGATCCCGGTGACGGTAGCCGTAAGCGCAGGATCAGACATTCTCACAAGCTTGGATTTATCATCCGCCTTTATCGTCACAGGTCTTGGCTGTACATGTATCGTCGCCTTTCCGCACTCATACAGATAATCCGGCGCACTCACCTTATAATAGACAGTGAGCTCCCCCGCCTCGATAATGGAAGGGCTGGCGGTAAGGTCATAGTTTCCGTATTCCGTGCCATACAATATCTCATATCCGTCCTTCAGGCCCTCCACACCAACGGTTATGGAATGGGGCTTGTTGTCATATATGACCTGCTGGTCAGGAGCCGACGCCCCGATGAATTTATCAGAGATCAGCCACTCAGCCCTAAGTGTGCCTGTATAATTATCCTTTCCCGTTACTGTCAGTACATATCTGCCCTTATCCGTCCCGAAGCCGTCGCCCGTCACCTCATAATCCGTAGCCGGGTCCAGGACAAAGTCTTCCGTAAGCTCCACCCTGTCTATATTGACTCTCTTCTGTTTTCCGTCATAGAAAAACCTGTCCTGTGTTAAAAATACAGCGGCATCGTCTATAGACCTTGGATATATGCTTGCCCCTGAGGTTTCCGGTTGGCCGGACAACTCATAATTATTTTTATCCGGACCATCCAGATGGTATCTGTGAAACTTAACATTATAATATCCGACATCGGAAGAACCAAAAGCAGCTATGCCTGTTTTGACCCATACATCATCCCCGGGAATAAGGCCCTCTATCTTTGCTGTCCCTGTAATGACAGCATCTTTCGTGCCGTCATAGACCTTATCAGCGACCGAAATTCCTGTAATCTTGACGCTTTTTTGGAGTATATCACCCGTATCAGAATAGGTGGGCTGCCCCTCCGGTGCCAGCTCATAGTTTTCGGCACTGAGCCCCCCAAGGGTCAGCTTACTGAAATATACCCTTTTCTGTGTACCCGCCTTTGCATCCGAAAAGTCACCTTCCACCGTAAGCAAAAGCTGATCACCCGGTAACACCCCTTCAAAAGAAGCTCCTACGCCTTCACGCTTGATATAGGTATTTCCGTCATATGTCTTTCTAAAATGATATATTTCCTTAACCAGGACAGGAGCCCTGCCTATCTTGACCAGGTATTTCTGTTTTTCCACACCATATCCTCCGGGGTTGAAATCCTCGGCTGTAATGATTACCTCACCTGCCTTCAGTATATGCACCTTCCCATCATAAGGTCCCACCGTGGCGATGTTCTCATCACTGCTTAAGTATGTTATCATCCCCTGCGCCATCGATTTGATCTCAAAATCCTCATCTCCGTAGGTCTTCGAGATCACAGCAGTATACTCATCAGTATCATCCTCATCCTGCTTCTCATCCTCCGCCTTCACATCCTGCTGTTCCCGCGCGCCCGCCTGTTCCTGCACATCTGCCTGTTCCCGGTTCTTTTCCTGCACCCGGGCATACCGATCTTCATCCTGCACCACGGCATACCGATCTTCATCCTGCACCACGGTATACCGATCTTCATCCTGCACCACGGCATACGGTTCCTGTCCCTGCCCCTTTTCCTGCGCCATGGCGTACTGCTTCCCGCCGGAAAGCATCCCTATTGCGATAACGCTCAAAAATAATATCAATTTTGCAAATCCGCTTCTCATATCACTCATCCTTTTCCGGAAAATGTCTCCACAAGGCCATACACACGATCAGATTATTATATCACATTCCACAATAATTTAGTATATTTCATCATGAATAATCATTGACACTGAATGTGCATCAGAAAGCCAGAGTAAAGTTTTTGTCGGAAAATGAATAAAGAAGTAGGGAATCTCCTGAACTTGTGATAAAGTATTAGTTGTCAAAAAAATACACAAACAAGAAGGAGATTCCCATGAAAGAAATTATACAGTATTTTGCCGAGGT
>JAEEZH010000021.1 GCA_016288495.1 Lachnospiraceae bacterium | reverse complement strand
TTCGGAGATATCGTAAACGGAATAAACGATCTCATCGCCAAGCTGACGGATGTCATCGAAGGGATCAAAAAGGCTTCGGCCACGGTGTCCGAGCAGGCGGGCAGCCTGTCAGATACCGCAGGACAGATCAGCTCCACCACGGATGATGTATCCCGTGCCGTGGATGAGATGGCAAGAGGGGCCACAGAGCAGGCTGACAGCATAGAAAAGGCTACGGAGAATGTATCGGTTCTTTCCAGTGCCATCCAGAATGTGGCCGGCAATGCAGAGAGCCTGGCTTCGGGAGCAGCAGAGATGGATGACGCCAGCCATTCTTCGGCCGAGGCACTCAGACAGCTGTCCGGCAATATGGATCGTATGGGCGCTTCCATGGCAGATATTTCAGAGACCATGAAGGCTACCAATGAGGCGGTCCAGAACGTAAATGAAAAGGTGGACGGCATCACTGCCATTGCCACCCAGACCAACCTCCTGGCACTTAATGCATCCATAGAGGCTGCAAGGGCGGGAGACGCCGGCAGGGGCTTTGCGGTAGTGGCAGAGGAGATAGGAAAGCTGGCTACCGAGTCTTCACGCACTGCAGAGGAGATCAGACAGGAGATGGGCAAGCTGCTGGATCAGGCGAACGTGGCGATCAAAAAGACGGGAGAGATGTCGGAGATCAGTACCAACGTGAGCAATGTGCTTGATGACGCCGTAGGAAAGATCAATATGCTGATAGCCGGTGTGGGATCCACAGTCGACGGAGTCAATACCATATCGGGGCTTACTGAGGAGTGTGATGCATCAAAGGCTGTCATAGTCGATGCCATGAGTTCTCTTTCGGCCATATCCGAGGAGAATGCCGCTTCCACCCAGGAGACATCGGCTTCCATGGAGGAACTCAACGCCACGATAAGCATGCTTTCGGAATCCGCAGGCAGTCTGAACGATGTGGCATTGCAGCTGGATGATGAACTTAAGTTCTTTAAGATCTGACGGTAGTGTATTGGAGGTTATATGAAGAAAATACTGTTTATTGCTTCTGAGTGTGTGCCCTTTATCAAAACAGGTGGTCTGGCCGATGTGGTGGGTTCCCTTCCCAAGCTTATAGATAAACGCTATTTTGATGTAAGGGTCATCATGCCGAAATATATGTGCATGCGCCAGGAATACAAGGATATGATGGAGTATGTCACCCATTTTTACATGGACTTTAATTACCAGAGCCGGTATGTGGGTGTGCTTCAGTGTGTTTACCAGGGCGTTCAGTTTTATTTCATAGACAACGAATCCTATTTCGGTGGCGGGGCTCCCTACGGAAACATCCGCGAGGACATAGAGAAATTTATCTTCTTTGATAAGGCCGCCCTTTCGGCGCTGCCCCTCATAGGCTTCAAGCCCGATATCATTCATTGTCATGACTGGCAGACCGGACTGGTACCTGTGTATTTAAAGGATTCCTTCAGGGCAGGAGAGTTCTATCAGGGGATCAAGTCGGTCATCACCATCCACAATCTGAAATTCCAGGGTACCTGGGATGTGAAGACGGTTCAGACCATTGCGGGCCTGCCGGATTACTATTTTACACCGGACAAGCTGGAAGCATACAAGGATGCCAATCTGTTAAAGGGCGGGATCGTTTTTGCGGATTGTATTACCACGGTCTCCAATACCTATGCGGAGGAGATCAAGACCGGATTCTACGGGGAGGGCCTGGACGGCCTTCTGAGAGCCAGGAGCGGGGATCTGAGGGGCATAGTCAACGGAATAGACTATGATGAATATGATCCCGCCACAGACAGCTTCCTGGTGCATAAATACAATGCAAAGAATTTCCGCAAGGAAAAGATCAAGAATAAGAGAGCGCTTCAGGAAGAGATGGGCCTTGATGTGGACGATTCCAAGTTCATGATCGGCATAGTGTCCAGACTGACCGATCAGAAGGGTTTTGATCTGATTGCCTATATCATGGATGAGCTCTGTCAGGATGATGTGCAGATAGTGGTCCTGGGAACAGGTGAAGAGCGTTATGAAAATATGTTCAGGCATTTTGACTGGAAATACAACAACAAAGTGGCCGCGAACATCTATTACAGTGAGGCTCTGAGCCACAAGATCTACGGCTCCTGTGACGCATTCCTGATGCCTTCCCTCTTTGAGCCCTGCGGACTGTCACAGCTGATGTCCCTGAGATACGGTACCGTGCCCATAGTGAGAGAGACCGGCGGACTCAAGGATACGGTCTTCCCTTACAACGAGTTTGAAGGCACCGGCACCGGATTTTCTTTCATGAATTACAACGCCCATGAGATGCTGGCCACCATCAGATATGCGAAACGTATATTCACGGAGCGCAAGAGGGAGTGGAACAAGATAATCGACAGGGCGATGGCTATGGACTTCTCCTGGAAGGCATCCGCCGGAAAATATACGGAAATGTACGACTGGATGCTGGAATAGTCTTATTCCGGCGCGGCTGATACAGTGATGAGAGGCCTGGCCATCATGGAATAATTCGTATAATATACTACGAAACCGGGCTTGGCTCCGTTGGGTTTCTTCACATTCTTCTTCTGGAGATAGTCCACTTCCACCATGGTCATGCCCCGGCCCTTCGAATAATAGGCCGCTATGGCGGCAGCTTCTTCATAGACACGATCAGGCATATCTCCGGTTCCCCTGTTCTTTACTAGGACATGGGAGCCGGGGATTTTTTTTGCGTGGAACCACCAGTCGCCGCCGCTTCCCAGCTTGAAGGTGATGTAATCGTTCTGCAGGTTGTTTTTGCCCACATAGATGTCATAACCGTCGCTGCTTATATAGTGCATGATGCCGGGGGCTTTGGCGGCGGTCTTTTTACCCTTTTGAAATTTCTTTTTCAGATAGCCGGCATCCTCCATTTCCTGTCTGATGCCGGAAAGGTCTTCCTCACAGGTGGCCAGGTCCAGACTTGTCATGATGGAATCCAGATGTTCCTTTTCTTCCTCAGTGGTTTTGATATACTGATCCAGCGCCGCTTTTGTGCGTTTCAGCTTCTGATATCTTTCAAAATACTTTTGGGCGTTTTCGGCAGGTGAAAGCTGAGGGTCAAGAGGTACTTTTATATCTTCGTTTGTGTAATAGTTGTTCAGGGTACAGGAGTTTTGACCCGGCTCGATCTGGTGCTGCCAGGTGTTTATCAGTTCGCCGTAGATCCTGTATCTGTCCATCTTTTCGGTATCTTTAAGCTGCTTTACCTGCAGGTCGTATTTCTTTACATTGCGCTCGTATGCGGTCTGGACTATGTGGCGCAGGTCGGCTGAGCGCTGCCTGATCCGGGTGGTGAGATTGCGCTGTCTGTAATAGGTTTCCAAAAGGGAGGATATGTCCGGGAAGGTGTCGGATTCCCTGTTTTCAAAGAGTTTCAGGTGAAAAGGGGAAAACTCCGAGGGTACGCTTAAGGGCCCCTTTTCTCCCTCATATATCATTTCGAAGGAAAAGACGCCGCCAACCGTGTCTTCCATGATGGATGTAAAAGTCCGGTAAACAAGTTCCTTCTGGGCGCTGTCATAGGCCGAGCCGGGGAGGGCTGAATCAACCCCTGCCCTGTACAGTATCTCTTGGGCCACCACAGGTGATATGCCTGTTAAGGACGTATAGATCGCTTTGGCTGCCGGCATGGGCTTTCCCAGTATGTCATTTGAAAAGAAATCTTCGGTGACGCCGTCCCTGACCGGATCCGTTTTATCCATGGTGTTCGGTACGAAATAATCGCGGCCGGGAAGAACCTCCCTCACCGATGATACCATTGATGAGATGTGTTTGATGGAATCCAGGATGATCATCCGGTCGTCTTCTTTTTTGCAGAAAATGATGTTTGAATGTTTGCCCATGAGTTCGACGATGAGATATTTCGTACACAGATCCCCCATTTCGTCGTTGTGTTCTATCTCGAAGCAGACTATCCTCTCCAGCCCGGGCTGGCTGATCCGTGTTATACGGCCGGAACCGATGTGCTTGCGAAGAAGCATGCAAAAGCCCGGCGCCGTCATGGGAGAGGGCTTGTTGGAGGCGGTTAGATATAAAAGGGGTAGGGAAGGATCGGCTGAGATCAGCAGCCGGTGATTCTGTCCCTGTGATTTTATTGTTATGATGAGCTCGTCAGGTTCGGGCTGGGCGATCTTTGATATGCGTCCGCCTGTGAGTGTGCCGTCCAGTTCTTTTGTGAGAGCGTGTATTGTGATCCCGTCGAAAGCCATATTGATACCTTCTTTTTTTTACATGATTTTATATTTTATACGATTTGTTGTCAAATAGTGTCCGGATGGTGGTATAATAACTGTGTATGCGTATTCCTCCGGGTCTTTTTGCAGACAGCGCGGAAGGACATTTCAGGATGGGTTTATTGTTTGATGCTGACCATGAGGGCAGAGAAAGGGAGAAGGATTATGGTTTTTCGAATTCCGGCAGGTATGACTATACTTCAGGAGGGTGAAGTAAATATGGACATGTATAAGCTTGAAAGCGGGAATTGCGAGGTGTACACCGGATATGGCACGGAGCACGAGTCTATCCTGGGTATATTGTCCAAGGGCGCATATTTCGGTGAGATCGGCTTTTTTGCGCAGAAGCCGTCGATATATACTGTCATCTCATATACGGATGTGCTGATAGACAGGATCATCATCACGGAATTCCAGAAATATGCCCAGGAGCATTATGAGGATATGCTTTCATTGATGAAAAATATGACCGACTCCATGTATAACCTGAAATTTAACATGGATCTGATGATGAGAGAAGAAGAAAACAGAAAAAAGGATGCAACGGCGGGAGATATGTATATGAGGGAACAGCTTAAAAAATATAACCTGGTGGGTATGAAGAGTCTGTCCTTCTTCAGCTCCAAATGCTGAGAAGCGCGAAAAGCCGGCGTTTTCCCTGTAAAAATATAAGGTGGAAAGATTTGCCCGTTTGTGGTAAAATGTACTCCGTGTGTGCGTATATATAGTTGGAACGTACAGTTAACAGGATGGTACATGTAAAATGATAAATTTTAAAGGAAATAAGAATAAGTTAGCGATACTTCTGGGTCTTTCCCTGGTGATGAGCCCTCTGAGTGCATCGGGATCCGTAGTTGAAAACGGAACGGATGTTTTGACTCAGGACGGGGAGGTCTTTGAAGAAGAACAGTCCGTACAGGAAGTACT
>JAEEZH010000020.1 GCA_016288495.1 Lachnospiraceae bacterium | reverse complement strand
GGTACATCGAAGGCTTTCAGCATACGTGCCACATTCAGCCCTTTTCCACCCGCTATGATCCTCTCTTCCAGAGACCTGTTCACGGTATCGGGGGTGAGTCTTAACATTTTTATCATGTAGTCCAGTGACGGGTTCGGTGTAAATGCGTAGACCATCAGATAATCCTCCGTAAAAAAGACAAAACAAGCCTGATAATAATATCAGGCTTGTGAACATTCCTTAATCATTATTTCAAAAGACCGTAATTCTTCATCGCATCCTGAAGACGTGCGGCATTTGCACTTTCCATCTTTGTCAGGGGACGACGCAGATTCGAATCATAGATCCCCATGAACTCCATAGCCATCTTTACAGGTATGGGATTCACTTCACAGAACAGGGCATCGATGAGCTCCAGCGACTCCAGCTGTATCCTGCGGCTCTCCTCCACATTGCCGTCGAAGAACTGCCTGCACATATCGTGAACCTGACGGGGAGCAATGTTTGAAAGCACGGAGATAACTCCCTTTCCGCCCAGAGCCAGAAGAGGAAGCACCTGATCATCATTGCCCGAATACACATCAACCTGCCCCTTTGCCAGTCCGAAAAGGGTCATGATAAGTCCAAGATTGCCGGTGGCATCCTTGACACCCACGATGTTAGGCACCTGGGTACAAAGATCCACCACTGTCTGAGGTGCTATGGTAACCCCGGTCCTGCCGGGGATATTATACAAAATAACGGGAATCTTCACCGATTCGGCTATAATGGTGAAATGCTCTTTCAAGCCCTTCTGTGTAGCCTTGTTATAGTAAGGTGAAACCACCAGCAGCGCATCCGCGCCCAGTTTCTCGGCCTCCTGAGAAAGATAAACCGCAGTTTCCGTGCAGTTCGATCCGGTTCCGGCTATAACGGGAATACGTCCGGCTACCTTTTTGACACAGTAACCTATGGTATCCAGATGCTCCTCATGGGTCAGAGTGGAAGCCTCTCCGGTGGTACCGCAGACAACTATGGCATCCGTACCTCCCTCGATCTGCATCTCTATGTGACGGCCAAAACTGTCAAAATCTATGGAACCGTCAGCCTTGAACGGTGTGGTGATAGCTACAGCAGCTCCTTCAAAAACAGACATATCTACTCTCCTTTATATGTGATTTTTACGTCCTGTCTGGTTCATGTCTCCGGTAAAGAACAGGGTGACATCATCGGCAAGCTCATATATCTCGGGACCTGCATTGATACCGGTAAGGATGATCTCCGCCTGTTCCGGCTTGTTGTTCAGAAGACTCACCAGCTCATCCACACAGATGATACCCGTATCCACCAGCCCGAGAAACTCATCAAGTATCAGAACATCACAGCCTCCGGTAGTCAGAACCTTCCTGGCAAAATTAATGCCGTTCATGATATTCTGAACCTCCTCGGCCCTCCGCTCCTCATCCAGGTCCTTAAAACTCTCACTGGACTTTTCAAAGGAAAAGACCTTTATCTCCGGTTCGAGCCGTTTCATAAACTCGTTTTCACCGGTATCCTTTCCTTTTAAAAACTGTATGATGGCAACCTGCCGTCCCCGGCCCGCTGCCTTAACCGCACATCCTATGGCGGCGCTGGTCTTGCCTCGACCCTCTCCGCAGAAAATGCGAATCAAACCTTTTTGCTCCATAATCTCCTCCAAGCCGGCACATCATCATGCCCGTCAGATCCGACTCTCAACATAAAATTTTAACACAGAGACGGGAAAAAATCAATGTCACTGTTTGTTGAAGGAAGCCCTCTTCCTGAGGGTGGGATCAAGAATCTTTTTCCTGATGCGCAGATTGTCCGGCGTAACCTCCAAAAGCTCGTCCGTATCTATGAATTCAAGAGCCTGTTCAAGTGACAGTACCTTGGGGGGAACCAGACGCAGCGCCTCATCGGCGGATGAGGATCTGGTATTTGTAAGCTGTTTCTTTTTGCATACGTTCAGTTCGATATCCTCGGCCTTTCCGTTCTGGCCTATGACCATTCCGGAATAAACCTTTTCTCCGGGGCCTATAAAGAGCGTACCCCGGTCCTGGGCATTGAACAGGCCGTAGGTTATGGCCTCTCCCGCCTCAAAAGCGATGAGTGAACCCTGTTTACGGTATTGTATATCGCCTTTGTAAGGAGCGTACCCGTCAAAAATAGTATTCAGGATACCGTTACCTCTGGTATCGGTCAGAAACTCGCCTCTGTAACCGATGAGTCCTCTGGAGGGAATGGAGAACTCAAGTCTGGTATAGCCTCCCGATATGGGATTCATGCCCAAAAGCTCACCCTTTCTCTGGGACAGCTTTTCGATGACGCTGCCGGAAAACTCATCCGGCACATCCACATAGGCTTTTTCCATGGGCTCCAGCTTATGTCCCTTTTCATCCTCCTTATACAGCACCTCGGCCTTTGAGACCGCGAACTCATAACCCTCGCGGCGCATGTTCTCGATAAGGACGGAAAGATGCAGCTCGCCTCTCCCCGAGACCTTAAAGGCATCTGTACTGTCGGTTTCCTCCACCCTGAGTGAGACATCGGTGTTCAGTTCCTTGAGCAGCCTGTCCCTGATATGTCTGGAGGTCACATATTTACCCTCCAGTCCCGCCAGAGGGGAATCATTCACTATGAAATTCATGGAGATGGTAGGCTCCGAGATCTTCTGGAAAGGAATAGCCACAGGATCCTGGATATCACAGATGGTATCACCTATCTTGAGATCAGCTATGCCCGAAACGGCTACTATGGAACCTATTCCTGCCTCCGTGACGTCCACCCTGTCCAGACCGTCAAATTCATAAAGCTTTGATATCCTGACCTTTGTACTCTTGTCAGGCTCATGATGATTGACGATGAGAGCCTCCTGATTCACGCTGATGGAACCGTTGTCCACGCGGCCCACGCCGATACGTCCCACATACTCATTGTAATCGATAGTGGATATCAGCATCTGCAAAGGACCGTCGGGGTCGCCCTTAGGGGCCGGGATGTGTTCCAGAATAGTCTCGAAAAGAGGGATCATATCCTTGCCCTCTTCATTGGGATCGAGGCTGGCCACGCCGGTCTTTGCCGAAGCATAGACAAAGGGACAGTCCAGCTGCTCATCGTCTGCATCCAGATCCATCAAAAGCTCCAGCACCTCGTCCACCACCTCGTCGCATCTGGCTTCGGGACGGTCGATCTTGTTTATGCACACGATAACCGGAAGCTTCAGCTCCAGCGCCTTCATGAGCACGAATTTGGTCTGGGGCATGGCTCCCTCGAAAGCATCCACCACCAGGATGACTCCGTTCACCATCTTTAGTATACGCTCCACCTCGCCGCCAAAGTCAGCGTGTCCGGGTGTATCGATTATGTTTATCTTTGTCCCCTTATAATGTATCGCCGTATTCTTGGACAAAATAGTGATGCCCCTCTCACGCTCTATGTCATTTGAATCCATGACACGCTCGGACACCTCCTGATTATCCCTGAAAATACCGCTCTGCTTTAAAAGCTCGTCAACCAAGGTAGTCTTGCCATGATCCACGTGGGCGATTATGGCAATATTTCTCACATCTTCTCTTTCAACTATCATTATCTGCTCTGCCCTTTTCACTTATTAGTATGATTTCCGTATCTGTGTATATATACTCCACTCCGGAATATTTGTCAAACATTTCTCCCAGATCCACATCCTCATAACGGAAAACATACATGGTATCGGGCTCGGGATTCCCCTCCCTAAGCTGCATATCGCATTCGGATATCCTTTCCCTCAGGGTATCCATATCATCCCTGGAAAAATGGAAATTGCTCACGTCCATCCCGTGCTCTATGGCAAAGAGGGCATAGCCTATCATCTGATCCCTGATCTCGTCGCAATAGTATTCCCCAAAATAATAATCATGCATGAACTGTATATGTTTTATCCCTTTGACAGCCTCATCATCCAGCTCATATGCGGAAAAATACGCCGTCCGGTCTTCCCTGTACTCTTCCGCGATGCTCTCGCGTTTTTCCGAAAACTCACAGATCTGCAGGATCATGACGATGATCAGAAAGGCGGAAAAGAATTTTTTTGTCTCATAACGCGCAAAATAAATGCACAGTAAAATGACGGCATACATCACCGGCCATAAAAATCTTCCGGAAGCCCTGAAGATCCCCCAGGCGTCCAGTATGAACTGGGGATATTTCACATTTATGATCTCCCAGTCTCCCAGGGTCACCTTAGGGGAGAGAGCTATGAACCAGAGCAATCCCGAAGTCACGCCGCAGGCTATTATCCCGTTCCTGCAGATGGCCCAGAGATATCTTCTCCTTCGTATGATGTTAAAAAGGGCAAAGGGAAAAAAGATGAGAGCCGCTATTCCTATATAGGACAGCCCCTCATACTGATTTTCAATAAGCGGCAGTTCCTTGATGAAAACGGAATAATCTATGGGATTGAACAGGGAATTGAGATTGGCACTGTACGATCCCAGACCGTCGGAAGTCCCGCTGACATTTCCGTAAAATCCGCCGAAAATATAGAACACACAGGCTGTGGAAAAAATATATGAAGCCAGATAGATAAGGGGGACCTGTATCTTTTTTGAATCCAGATATTCCCAGAGGGCGAAACCTGCCAGCATCACCGAGACCATCCCGTAGATGGTAAAATGGATACTGATGCAGAGCATGCCCAGAAGGCACCATAACAGCACCCTCTTTCTCAGAGTGCGGATCCTGTCCCTGTACATGAACATGCCTATGGCCAGAAGGATAAGGAAATGGGACGCCAGCGCCGTGTGATAATACATTCTCTGCCAGAGCGGCGCACAGAAAAGAAAAGGTACCAGGGAGATATTTCTCATCCAGCCCTTTTCCAGGATCCTCATCAGAAGTATCCTGGCCACTCCCCCCTGAAGCATGAAACAGATAAGACCGTAGATACCGAAGAACTGAAACGTCTCCGGAAGCAGCGGAGAAAGTATCTTTACTATCAGGGAAACCAGGGGTATGGAATCGGTATAGATCACGGAGGCCAGATAAGGATAGAAACTCTTATCGCAAAGCCCTATGGGCAGATGCCAGCCGGAAAACCTGTACAGGACAGAGCCCACATAATGCTGGGACAGATCGTACCATCCGGTGAGGAGCCAGTCCTCATAGCCCGTATCCAGGATCTTTGCACCGTAAAGGCACAAAAATACCAGAGCCCCGAAAACGGCTCCCACCAAAAAGGAATATAGAAGTTCTTTTCTTGAAAATCCGGTTTTCATATCTTCAGTACCGTCGTTGCAATGGAGAAATAGATCATGAGCGAAAGTGCGTCAACTATGGTGGTGATGAACGGGGAAGCCATGACCGCCGGGTCAAAACCGATCTTCTGGGCCAGCATGGGGAGCATACCTCCCACCAGCTTGGCAAAAAAGACCGCTGCGATCAGGGTCAGGCAGACTACCAGGGCGATACTGATGGACACACGGTCAATGAGCAAAAGCTTTGCGAAATTGCAAAGTGCCAGGGTACAGCCGCAAAGCAGGGCCACCCTCATCTCCTTCCAGATCACCTTGAAGAAATCGGCAAAATCTATTTCGTTCAGGGACAGACCTCTTATCACGGTAACAGATACCTGTCCTCCCGCATTTCCGCCTGTATCCATCAGCATGGGAATATAGGCGGTCAGCACCACATACGCTCCCAGGGCATTTTCATAATGTGTGATTATACCTCCCGTAAAGGTGGCCGACACCATCAGAAGCAGCAGCCAGGGTATCCTCTTTTTCCAGGTTTCAAATACTCCGATCTTAAGATACGGCTTGTCGGAAGGAATGATAGCAGCCATCTTTTCCATATCCTCCGTAGCCTCTTCACGGATGATGTCCACTACGTCATCGACGGTGATGATGCCCACCAGACGATTCCCGTTATCCACCACGGGCATGGCCGTAAAATCGTACTTCTGGAACATATTCGCCACCTCTTCCTGGTCCATCATGGTACTCAGGGCTATGACGTTATCGTTCATTATATTCTGTATCTTTTCCTGGGGATCATGGATCAGGAGATATCTGAGGGCCGCGGTGCCCAGAAGATGTCTCTGCTCATCCAGCACATAACAGATGTTGACCGTCTCCTTGTCCAGGCCTATTTTTCTGATCCTGTCAATACACTGGGCCACAGTCTGGTTCACCTTAAGGTCCACAAACTCCACAGTCATGATGGAACCTGCGGAATCATCCGGGTATCTGAGCAGATGGTTGATATCACGCCTGGTCTCCGCACTGGCGTTCGCCAGAAGCTTCTTTACTATGGTGGCGGGCATTTCCTCCATCAGATCGGCAGCATCATCCGCCATCAGATTATTCACGATATTGGCAGCCTCACGCACCGAAAGTGACGTGATTATGGCCTGCTCCACCTCTATGGGCAGATAGGCAAAAACATCCGCCGCCATATCCTTGGGAAGTATCCTGAACAGCTTAAGCTGGTCGTTCTCGGGAAGTTCCTCCAGGACCTCCGCTATATCCGCTTCATTGAGATCATCCAGACGCTTCCTTATCTTAGAGTACTCCTTGGCGTCGATAAGGGAACGGATCTCGGCCCGCTCCTCCTCTATCCTGTCTGCCATGCTCACAGCGGCGAAATCCTCATCCGCTCCGGACAAAAGCACAGCCTCATTTACTTCATTTTCCAAAGTCATCATCTTTTCTTCCATATCAGATCACCTCTAAAAAATTCACCGTTGTCAGAACAGTATCACTTCATCCCCCGCAACAGCGTATTCCAGCTCATCCGTGGCCTCCGTCTTAAGCGTGCCGGCGCTTTGCTCCGTCAGTTTCTTTATCATATCAGCCACCAGGTGTGAATCCACGATCGTCTCCATGGACACCGCATCGGAATATGAACACAAAGTAAGAGGAAGGGCATTATCCTTAAAAAAACGTCTGATCATCCCTTCCGCGGAATAATCCCCTGTGACCGTGAGCACCGTCCCTTTTCTTTTTTCAATGACGATGCAGTTTTCCAGTCCGGCCTTTACCGCGGCGGTATAGGCGCGTATCAGTCCCCCGGTTCCCAGCAGTACTCCGCCGAAATATCTGGTAACCACCACGCACACTCCCGTCAGTTTCATGGATTTCAAAAGCTCCAGCATGGGCTTTCCCGCGGTACCCGAAGGCTCCCCGTCATCCGAGGATCTGGTGAGCTCGCCCCTTTCCCCCACGATATAGGCGGAACAGTTATGCCTCGCATCCCAATACTGTTTTTTCATATCGGCGATAAAGGCAGCGGCTTCATCCCCGTCCTTCACGGGAGTTATATGGGCGATGAACTTTGATTTTTTTTCCTCGTATTCTCCTTCTCCGCCTTTATATACGGTTTTAAAGATCTCACACATACTCTGTACCGGTCAAAAAATAGTCATAATCTGTCATAGCATACCATATTTTCCGAAAATAATCACCTGTTTTGCATTATCGGATATTTTTTGGTATAATATTTTGATTGTCATCGACACCAAAGACCTTCCCCCGGGGAGTCCTTTGGTGCCTCATAAAAGGATACTGAGGAGAATCAGATGAATTACGGCAGACGCGGCGCCAAAAAGCGTCAGAAATCCATATCCAGCACCTGGAAGAAACTGGGCAAGATGTTCAGCGCCAATTTGTTTATGGCGCTTGTCGTTGTATTTATCTCCATGTTCGTCATAGCTGTCTGCGCAGGCGTAGGTATGTTCAAAGGCATCTTAAGCTCCGCTCCCGACATCTCGACCCTGGATGTGCGCCCTTCGGGCTATTCCAGTACCGTATACGACTGCAAGGGAAACCAGATCACCAAACTGGTGGCAGAGAATTCAAACCGTGTATACCAGACCATAGACAAGATCCCCGAAGATCTGCAGCATGCCTTTGTGGCCATTGAGGATGAGAGATTCTACGAGCACAACGGTATAGACATCAAGGGTATCGTCCGTGCCGGCTACATCGCCGTCACCAGCAAGGACTTCTCTCAGGGAGCTTCCACCATCACCCAGCAGCTGCTCAAGAACAACGTCTTCACGAACTGGACCGGAGAATCGTCTCTTGCGGACAAATTTATCAGAAAGATCCAGGAACAGTATCTGGCCGTCGAGCTGGAAAAGGTGATGGAAAAGGATACCATTCTGGAATATTACATGAACACCATCAACCTGGGACAGAATACCCTGGGAGTCCAGGCTGCATCCCAGAGATATTTCGGTAAAAACGTATCGGACCTTAATCTGTCCGAAGCGGCCGTGATCGCATCCATAACCCAGAATCCCGCCAGATGGAACCCCATCACCCATCCGGACAACAACGCCCAGCGCCGGAAGGTAGTCCTCAACTATATGCTCGAGCAGGGTTATATCACCGACGAGGAATATACAGAAGCCATAAACGATGATGTATATTCCAGGATAAAGACTCACAATGAAGAAAACGAAGCATCCACCATTTATTCCTACTTTGTGGATGAGGTGACCAGCCAGGTCATGAACGATCTGGTGGAGAAAAAGGGATATACCGATACCCAGGCATACAACATGCTTTATGCAGGCGGTCTTTCCATATATACCACCCAGGATCCCCACATTCAGGGCATCTGTGACAAGGTCACTTCGGATCCCGAGACTTACCCGGACAACACCCGCTGGTATCTGGAGTACCAGCTTTCCATAGAACACGCCAACGGCGACGTGGAAAATATCAGCACCGAGCTTTTTGAATCCTATTTCAAAAAACAGAACGCCGGTTTCTCCATGCTGTTTTCGGATCCCGATGCCGCCGACGAATACATTAACCGGTTCAAGGAAGAGTATCTGAGAGATACGGACAACATCCTGGGCGAGCATAAATCACTGACTCCCCAGCCCCAGATCTCCGTGACGGTAATGGACCAGTCCACGGGCTACGTAAAAGCCATTGTGGGCGGACGCGGTAAAAAGGAGGCTTCCCTTACGCTGAACCGTGCCACCAATACCAAGAGGCAGCCCGGTTCCACCTTCAAGGTGGTATCCACCTATGCTCCGGCCCTGGATGCGGCAGGCAAGACCCTGGCCGATGTGGAAGTGGATGCGCCTTTTTCCTATTCCAACGGCCGTCCCGTTTCAAACTGGTACAAGGGATATAAGGGGATATGTACTCTCCGCTACGGAATAGAGCAGTCCTTAAATATCGTAACGGTAAAGACCCTTACGGACATCACTCCCCAGCTGGGCTTTGATTATCTTCAGAAATTCGGGTTCACCACCCTGGTGGACAGACAGACCAGATCCGACGGTACGGTGGTATCCGACATCACCCAGGCCCTGGCTCTGGGAGGTATCACCTACGGTGTCAAGAACATCGAGCTCAACGCGGCTTACGCCTGCATAGCAAATGACGGAAAATACATCAAGCCCGTTTATTACACAAAGATAGTGGATCACGACGGCAATACCATCATGGAATGCGACCCGGAGACCAGACAGGTATTGAAGCCCACCACAGCCTATCTTCTGACGGACGCCATGGTGGACGTGGTAACGAAGGGAACCGGCGGCGCTGTCCGTTTTGACAACATGTCCATAGCCGGAAAGACCGGTACCACCTCCGATTACAACGACGTATGGTTCGCCGGCTTTACGCCCTACTACACCTGCACCACCTGGGCAGGCTTTGACAACAATACCAAGCTCTCCTCCTCAGAGGAAAAAGCGCTGGCAAAGACCATATGGAAAAAGTGCATGCAGGAGATACACGAAGGGCTGGAAAACAAAGAGTTCAAACAGCCCCCCGGGATCGTCAAGGAAACCATCTGCCGCCAGTCAGGCAGGCGCGCCGTTCCGGGGCTCTGTACACTGGCCGGCACCTGCGTTACGGAAATATTTGACGAGGAGTCCTTACCCGAGGGCAGCTGCAACGCCCATGTGATAGGAAATGTCTGCTCCCTCACGGGGCTCAGGGCGTCAGCCACCTGTCCTTACATTACCCAGGGCGTCATTGCCATCTCCCCCGAGGGAGACGGACATTCCGGAGGCACCGGCTGGTGTCCTCACAGCTTTGACGAATCGGGGAACCTGTTATTCAGCGGCGATCCCGCACTGCTGAACCTTCAGCCCGCCGCGCCCGATGCCAACGCCGCAGGAGCAGCCACCCCTTACGCTCCCCAGACAGCTCCTCCGTGATGCCGGACATGCCGAGGAACTGCTCCCACGCTTGTCATCCTGAGAAACTGCGAAGCAGTGACGAAGGATCTTTACCATAACCGATTCGGAGGATCACCATCACATGCCACTGACAGATCTCAAAAAAAAGAACATAAACAAAACCGCACAGAAGATCCTGCACATCCCGGGCAACGCACCCAAGACCAACGTCCTTGAGATGGCCCTGGTACTGGACTGTTCCCTGGATCCCGAATACATCCGGGAGACCTCAAAGGATGTCCTGTCCCATCTGCGCAAAGAAGGCGATCCCTTTCTCAATATGAGACTTAATCTCATCAAATGGAGAAGCGATGAAGAATTCATCAAATATGTATCATCCTATCCGGACATCCTGATGGGAAGGGCCATCGATGATGCAGACGTCATGACTACGGAAAAGCACATTGACACCCTTGCTGCTCTCCTGAAAAAATTCTACGCCAGGTCAAAGATCGTCATACTGATCACTGACAAAAAAAACTGCACCTGTCTCAATATGGAACAGGTGCAGGAAGATATGAAGCCTTTCCTTCACAAAAAAATGATCTATATTTATGAGGATGACACCTTCGCCTATGTGCCCGCCCTGGAAGCCGCACAGACAGCTCAGACAGACTCCGAATCCATAGCCGGTACCATTGACGGCCCTTCGGCCGGTGAAGGCATTTCTACAGATACTTCTTCACAAGAGTAGCTATCTCGTCATCCTTGCAGTCCGCAAAGAACAGTTCACTGAACTTAGCTCCCGCGAAGGCACCCTTCACCAGATCCTGATCCAGCTCGGGAATGATGTCGGTAAGCTTCCTGTAGGTGACTTTTTTCACATCATCCAGGATCCTCTTGTTTCTCTGCTCGGGAACCGCCCTCTCTCTGGGATATCCCTGACCGCTCTCCTCACAGTATAATTTCTCAAAGATATATTCAAGATTCAGATCTCCGCCCCAGCCAAAGCCAAGCGCAAAAGGTATCGCAACGGCGTTGCCGTCATTGATCTGTGCAAAGGTATATGCATCCAGAGGAGTAGCCACATGTCCGCAGATAACTCCCGGGAAAGAATTGCAGGCCAGCATGGCACCCTCACCGGTACCGCAGCCTGTGATCACATAATCTGCTGCACCTGAATTCAGGATGACTGCCGCCAGAATACCGATCTGAACATAGGTAAGCTGAGCCTCGTCATCTGCGCTGTACATACCGTAATTCACCACGGTATGTCCCATGGGCTCCACCACTTTTTTAAGTGCGGCCTCGATCACTGAATTCTTAGCTGCCTGACTGTTTTCGTTGATAAGTGCAATCTTCATTTTACCCTCCTTGTTTTTGATTGTTTTATGGTTGCTTCAGTTAAAGAGTATAAGCTCCTCCTCCGGCTTATCCGCAGGGGCCACCTTTGTCGCAAAAAGCACGGGGGCCTCCCCTCCCATCTGCTTGCTGGGAGCGGAACCGATCTTTGCGGTGACCATCACCCAGTCCTTATCCTTAAGGAACATGCTCTCCTCATATTTACAGGGAAAGCCCACAAAGGAAATATCCTCCACACAACAGGTCATGGCGTTACGGCCCGGAACAAACACATCGTCTCTGGCTCCCTTGGGATGGAAAACCTGTCCCTTGAAGGTGACCGTCTTTCCCTTGAAATCCTCAAGATTATCCAATGCATCCAGATAAAATATGCCAAAGTCATCATCACCCACTTCGATCAGGGGAGCGCTCTTATCATAAGGCGGCTCCTCATGAGCGTCATCGCTCACCTCTCCGTCCACGGTCTCATAAAGAACCTGGGCGAAACGGTTCACTGCCCTGACCATCCTCTTGAACATGGCTCTGTCATGCTCCGGCGCGCATCTGTTGAAGAGGACCAGATCGGAATCCAGGAACTGGTTGGTCATCATCATCTTCATATTGTTCAGGTATGATACAAAAGTGGTACAGTCCACTGTAGTCACTGTCTCTGCTATGAGCCAGTCCTCAGGCAGCGCATCAAGGATCTCATTCACATCCCACATACCGTTGGATTCGATGATGACACAGTCCGGCTCATACACCTTTTTGTAGGAGGCAAACAGCTCTCTGTTCACCTCTTCCTCATCCTCAATGGACACAGTCTTGAAGCCATACCTGTCAAGAAGCTCCTGCTCCACCTCCGTCTCACCCTCTTCGCAGAAAATGATGAGATATTTCATCTTATCTTCAAACTGTCCTTCCTCTATGGTCTCCCTGATAAAGGAAGTCTTTCCGCTGTCCAGAAAGCCTTTGAACAAATATACGGGTACCTTTTTTTCTTTAGCCATGATCCATACTCCGAAATATAAAACCGGTTTACAAAAGCATCAGACTCCGAACAGTCCTTTGAGCTTATCTTCCTTTAATCCGGATCCGATCACACAGATGCGTCCGGTGTAATCGGCGCTTCCTTCCCTGACCTCTGCCTCTCCGGGAGTCATGTCAAAGTGGAACCACTTCCCGTCCTCGGAAGGGACGATGCCCTTGGACCTCAGTATGATGCCATAAGCATCCTCATCACCAAGGGATGAAAGGATCTTTTCCAGGGCTTCCCTGGTGAACCTGTGAGGAGTCTCAACACCCCAGCTGGTAAAGACCTCATCCGCATCATGATCATGATGATGATGTCCGCAGCTGCAGACACCGTTCTCGTCATAATGATGCTCATGATGATCGTGGTCGTGATGATCATGGTCATGGTCGTGGTCGTGATGATCGTGATCATGGTCGTGGTGATCGTGGTCATGGTCGTGGTCGTGATGATCGTGATCATGGTCGTGGTGATCGTGGTCATGGTC
>JAEEZH010000019.1 GCA_016288495.1 Lachnospiraceae bacterium | reverse complement strand
GTTAAGCACGCCGCCAGCGTTCATCCTGAGCCAGGATCAAACTCTCGTAAAAAAAGTTTGAAGAATTGCTCATTTAAACGTCTAGCTATACTATCCATTTACTTGGTTACATTCTTCTGAATAAATTATTTAATCAAAGAACCTTCAGGTTTGGAATGCTGTTTATTTGTCAAAGTACAAAGTTAAAAAAAATCACCGCCATGAGCGGCGACCTGAATAGAATATCAAAAACAAAATGCTTTGTCAACAACTTTTTTAAAAATTTTTTTTTCAGCGGTAGATGCTTGATACAAATAACAAAGGAAGCCGAACTGAAAGAGAACCTATTTTCTTTTTTAAACCGGATAAAACCTTCATTCATCTTACGATCACTGCATTCCTATCACAGCATCTCCGCCGGAATATTTGGCAAGAAGCTTGAGGGAAGAAATACCCTCCTCATATCCCGGCTCGGTTTCCAGCACCACCACTGCATCCATGGAAGCGCCCGCATCTATAGTCTCATCCACTGTAGCCAGATCATTGAGCAAAATGGTGGTCAGGGCATTCTTTCTGTCCGAATCGTTTACCACCACCCTGTAAAAAGCATCCTGGGAAAGGAAATTGCATTCCCTGCTCTCAGAAGAAGTGTTAGTGATATCGAAATGGAATACTATCAGCTGCTTACCCATGGTCGCTTCCAGGGCAAAATAATCGGAAGAGTTTCCATCGTGAGGATAAGCGTCACATACTTCATATCCCGTATATTTTACATCAAAACCATCCTGGCCGTATACCGCTGCCAGGTTCTGCTCACCGCTCAGGGCGTAAGGATCCACTGCCACCTTATCCTTTGACTTTTTGGAAGAATTGCCGGAAGGCGTATCCGGCTTTTGCTCTTCCATCTTTGCATTCATTTCCTTAATGGCGTCCACCCTGGCTGCCAGTTCCCTGGCCAAGGATGTATCCACCACATTTGACTGATGATCCTTATCATATTTAAGCAGGATGTCGGCACAGTATCCCACCACCTGCTCTTCCTCGCTCTGGGTCAGGTCAAAATCTCCCACAGCCTGGCCACAGCCCGCGGTGAGAAACGTCAACAAAAGAACGGTTGAAAGCATGATATATTTTTTTATAGGGTGTAGTTTCATTACCTGCCAACTCCTTCAAGATTCTTTGCTTTGCTCAGAATGACACTAAAAACAGCGGTCCTTCCCGCATATCTCTTCCAGCTCATCCGGGGTGTGTTCCAGGAATTCTGCGGGGCGCACCGACCTGTCGTCCACATAAAAGCCTTTATGTCCCGGCCAAAGTTTTCCGAATACTATCTCATCGTATGGTATATCCCATTTTTCCAGCCATTTGAAAAGGACCGGAGCCGTGTTTTTATTGATGAGACCGATATTGCCCCCAAAGGAATTCATATTCCTGGAAGTATAAAGAATGATCTTTGCCCCCTGCTGTTTGCACTCTCTGAGCTTTTGCACCATCTCGGGATAGGGCACCAGATCCTCATACCTCTCATCCTTTTTCTTTATGGGACAGAGCGTACCGTCTATATCAAAAACCAGGGAATAATCCTTGTACATCATCAATCCTCTTCCAGCCTCTTCAATACGTCTTCATCCGGTATGGGAGCCTTAGCCTCCTTCTGGAAGGCCGCCACCTTCTGTGCCGCTGTCTTGATGGCCAGATTGGTTCCCGCGCCGGCCACACAGCCGCCGGGGCAGGCCATTCCTTCGATGAGGCAGCCCTTCTTCATGCCGGCCTTTGCCAGGGTCAGGATCTTTTTACACTCAGCCAGGCTCTCGGCATGCTCTATATTTACCACCACATCGGGGTAATATGTCTTAATGCACTCTTCTATGGCGGAAGCCACTCCTCCGGCACAGCCGTAACCTCTGGCCGCTCCGGTGGCATCATTGAACTCATCCAGAGGTTCCACCTTTGAAGGATCTATTCCCTTCGCGTCAAATATACCCAGAAGCTCTTCAAAGGTTATGACAAAGTCCACATCGGACCTTACGGTTCTACGGCTCGCTTCCAGCTTTTTGGAAGCGCAGGGCCCTATGAACACGATACCCGCTTCTGGGAATTCCTTTTTGATTATCCTGGCCGTGGCCACCATGGGAGTCAGCTCCCTGGATATGCTGGATATGGTCTCCGGGAAGAAAAGCTTCGCCAAAAATGACCAGCTGGGGCAGCAGGATGTCAGAAGGAAGGGCAGCTCACCGGTAGCCACCTTTTCCACATAATGCTTTGCTTCTGCCATACAGCCTATATCCGCGCCTATAGCCACCTCGTATACGTCGAAAAAGCCCAGCTGCTTGAGCGCGGTCTTTATCTGTGCCGGCGTCGCATCTCCGAACTGTCCCGCAAACGCAGGGGCCACCTCGGCTATTATCTTTTTACCTGACTGCATAGCCCGGATCAGCTGGAATATCTGGGACTTATCGGCTATTGCTCCAAAGGGGCAGTTCACCATACACTGACCGCAGGATACACAGGCGGTCCTGTCTATGTCCGCTCTTCCCAGATCGTCGCTGACTATGGCTCCCACTCCGCAGGCGTCCGCGCAGGGACGGCGCTTATGGGATATGGCATCATAAGGGCATACGTCATGGCATTTACCGCATTTGATACACTTATCCTGATCGATAAAGCTCTTGCCGTTCACCATGGAGATGGCACCTCTGGGGCAGATCTCCAGACAGGGATGGGCCACACAGCCCATACACTGGTCGGACACGATATACATATTCTCGGGACAGGCATTGCATGCGGAGGGTATCACCTGCATAAGGGGCGGCTCATAATATTTCTCCGAAACATTTGACTCCTCCACGCCCTGGCTCACATGAACCGGCTGATTCTCGGGGCGAAGGCTCATACCCAAAGCCAGTCTGGCCCTCTCCCTTACCACGGCTCTCTCCCTGTAGATATTATCCCAGTCCTCGGGAGAATCCATATTGCAAAGCTTGTAGGGAAGCGCCTCCATGTCATCCGCAAGGTTCGTAGATGTGTAAGCCAGTTCCGCTATAGCCTTAAATATCTTGTGCCTGTTCCTTCTTACGTTTGTGTCCAGTCCTCTCTCCATATGTACCCCCTTATATCAAAACCGATTCGTACAACGCACGACAATACATTATACCACAAAAAAAGAGTGTGGAAAAGATGCAATCCTTTCCACACCCGTTCAACGCTCCGTATTCCCGGATCTTTTCGCAGTTTTACACTATCTCTTCCTTCTGCGGTTCCAGATCATGATGCCGGCCAGCATGATCACCAGGGGAACCACTCCCACCAGTATGATGGCGAGCATCAGGGTGGTGGAACCGGGCACCACTATATTCTCCTCTTCATAGCTCTTTGCCGGAATAGTGATGGTGCTTTCCTTCTCTCCCACCATGGAAGTCACACCCTTGGCCAGCAGTTCGGAGTTGGCGCCGCTCACCATGGAATCCACCGAATCGTCAAGTATGGATTCGGAAGTGAAATAAAGCACTGAGGTTTTCTTTCCATCCTCTTCGTTTTCCACCAGCAGGCCCAGGTCAAAGGGGCCGTCCACATCCCCGGCCTCCTTTTCAAGGCTCTGGGCATTCTGGGTATCGGTCTTCAGATATGCCTGATCCGAAGTGGACAAAAGCCTGGTCACACTGTGGGCTTCATTGTCCGAAACAGCAAAGGTGGCCCCCTGGGCATAGGGCATCAGCACCAGTCTGTTGGCGGACATGAGCTGTGACGTGATCGTGGATGCACCCAGCTCGGGCAGCAGGTTCGCGGGGCTCTGATAATAATGATCCGAATCTCCCTCTATCACTATTCCGCCGACGGTCTCCACTCCGTAATGATCCATTATGCTCTCAAAATTGGTCAGAGGCTCGGTGGAATATGAAGAAATGATCAGGGCGCTGTGGCCTCTGTCCAGATAATCCTCTATCTTTGCCACATCATCGGGAGTATAATCCACCGTAGGTGCCAGAATGAACACGGCCCCTGCTTCATCCTCGATACTATCGGTGTTCATGAGGTTTAAGTTTTTGACATCTATGTTTGCCTTTTCCACCAGCTGCGCCAGATGGGAACCAAGGGCAAGTTCGTTATGTCCTTCGATCACATATACATAGGGCATGTCATCAGCCAGCACATAATCAAGGGCACTGGTTATCTGTCCCTCCGCATCTATTCCCGTGACCTTCTGGGAATATGTGGAATAATCGATGGTGGATTCATACAGACTGTTGTAATTTATATATTTTGAACGCTTGTCGGACACTACTATCAACGATCCGGGGGTAGCGTCCTGCACCCCGTACCCGGTGGCAAAATCGGGAGCTGCGGACAGATCCTTATATTCGGTTTTGATATGCTTTGTAGCGGATGTATATCTGCCCAGGATCTGCTTTATGGTATCGTCGCAGGCCTCCTCGGTATTGAGCACATATATGGTCACGTCACTGTCCATACCGGCCAGATATTCAAGAGTGGCATCCGTTATCTGTGTCAGCTGTTTTTCCGTCACGTCTATATTCTTTTTATCGTCCGGCAGCTGATCTATACCTATATTGATACCCACCAGAGCAGCGGCCAGGGCTATGACTGCCACATAGGAAAAGACATAGGTTTTAATGGTTTCCTTATGCACCTCATATCGTCTTTTGGTAACGGTGACAAAGGTGATAAAGAGCATGAACACTATCACCGACAGATAATAGATGATGGCCGGGATATCTATGATACCCTGCATCATGTTATCCATGGGAGAAGCTATATCAAAGGCCGTCAGCACCTTAGTCACGTTGTTTCCGGACTCGGAAATGATAGCCTTGATCCCGGCCATGAGATAGCCCAGGAGCAGGGTGCCAAAGGTACTCACTGCGGCTATGATCAGGTTTTCCGTGATCGATGACATAAAAAGTCCGATGGATATGCAGGCACTTCCGAAAAGGAAATATGCCAGGATAGATACATAGGACTCGGCCATGGGCACCTTCCCATATATGGAAAGCACCAGGGGATAAGCGCACAGTACCAGCACGGGAAGCAGGAATACGCTGACCATACCGAAATATTTGCCGAGTATTATGCCAAAGGGGGATACCGGGGCCGTAAAGAGCAGCTGATCGGTTTTCTGTCTTTTCTCCTGGGCCATGGATCTCATGGTCAGCACGGGAGTCACGATCAGAAATACGAAGATCACGGACTGAACTGTATAAGCCACCCTGGGATATCCCATATACAGATGGTATGCCACAAAATATATTCCGAGGAAAAACAGGTTCACAGCCACAAACAAAGGTCCCGTGACTGTATTCATATAGCTTTTGAATTCACGCTTGAATATGGCAAACATCAGTCACTCACCTCCTCATCATTTTCCGCTTCTTTTCCGGCTGTATTTTCATCCTTATCCAAAGTCCCGTCTGTCGATCCCTCCTCCGGTCCGGCTTCCGAAGAAGACGAGGTTTCGTCATCCTGAGGTTCCTTTTCCGTCAGTTCTATGAACACATCCTCAAGACTCATATGGCTTACCGAAAGCTCCATCAGGGGAAGCTGTGCCTCACACAGCGCATAAAACAGCTCTTCCCTGATATCCTTATCATCATCCATGCCCACAGATGCGGATACCGTACCGGCTTCCTTGTCATCATTCAGGATCTTTATCTTTTCTTCACTGACATGAAGTCCTGACAGCACCTTATTCAGTGCCTTCTCATTTCCCTTAACGGTAAGCTTCAGCTCATGGCTCTTTTTGCTCATGCCTTCCAGCTGTTCGGGACTTCCTCCGGCTACCAGCCTGCCCTTGGAGATGATCAGTATCTCATCACAGACTGCCTGGACCTCAGAAAGTATATGGGATGATAAAATGACCGCATGATCCTTTCTCAGTGATGAGATCAGGGATCTGATCTCGATTATCTGTCTGGGATCCAGACCGACGGTGGGCTCATCCAGGATTATGATATCCGGATCTCCCGTAAGGGCACAGGCCAGCCCCACCCTCTGCTTATATCCTTTGGACAGGTTCTTGATCAGCCTGTCGGCCACATCGTCAACCGAAGCCAGGGACATGACGCGGTCAGCTTCTTTTACCGCATCCCTGCCCTTTAAATGACGGAGCTGTGCGGCAAACTCCAGGTATTCTCTCACCGTCATATCCGGATAAAGGGCAGGTATCTCGGGAAGATAGCCTATATGCTCCTTTGCCTTTTCCGGCTTTTTCATTATATCCTCTCCGTCCACATACACCTTTCCCTTTGTAGACGAAAGATAACCCGTGATGATGTTCATGGTGGTGGATTTACCCGCTCCGTTGACTCCCAGCAGGCCATAGACCTTTCCTTTCTCCACAGTAAAGCTCAGATCGTCCACGGCAGTGTGGGGCCCGTATCTCTTTGTAAGATTTTCTACTTTTATCATCTGTATTTCCTTTCATTCATGGCTTAAAGGCCAATTATTCTAATAAAAAATTCAGAACGACGAACAGAATACCACTGATTTGTTAAAAAAGTGTGAACATAAAAGGGAGACGGTCCTGTCACCGTCTCCGTAAAAATACCCCACCTGTCATCAAAAAACTCAAGCAGTGCACATACAGTCTGCTTTCATCGTCCATGCGCTCTCTTCATACAGCTTATCCGGAGCCTGATCTTCCACCTTATAATGATCGGGACAGTGGATCACAGGCGGCTCATCCGGCGCCTTCAGGGATTCCTGCACATCTATGACCCTTTGATTGGAAGAGCCCTTCCACATGAGAGTCACATCTCTTTTGTCCAGCTCGAATTCGCCGTCCACCAGAACATCCACATATTTCATGATGGGAAGGTTGATCACATCCTCCCACACGGAACCGCTGTACAGCCATACGGTCTTTTGCGGATATTTTTCCTTGATCTCCTGCGCCAGGGCGGTAACCGCTTCCACATTGGCATAGTGCAGCGGATCTCCACCGGTAAAGGTGATCCCGGAAATATAATCCTTATCCAGCTGTTCCCATATCTCCTGCTTTGCAGCCTCGTCAAAAGGCAGTCCGCCGTTGGGATCCCAGGTCTGGGGATTATGGCACTCCTTACAGCAATGAGCACATCCCGCCACCCAGAGGCATACCCGCAGACCGTCCCCGTTTTTCATATCATCCTTCGTTATATTATGGTATCGCATTTTTCCCTCTAAATGACTCTTCGCTTCTTCTCAGTCTACTACACCCCATCACATGGACTTGCGCTCGGCGATCTCCGCCATCTTGGCGTCATTCAGTCTGGTATCGCCGTGCACTCTGGAATAAGACAGGTAACCGTTCATCCTGTCTATCTTGGTCAGATTACGGCTGCCGCATACAGGACAGACATCCATCTCAAGCTCCTGATGCCCGCAGTCGTCACAATATGCCAGGGACAGGTTCACTCCCTCGTAAAAGCCCATGTCCATAGCTCTGTGCACCAGAGACTTTATGGCGTCGATGTTGTAATCGATGGGATATTTGACATACTGGATCTTGCCGCCGTTGGAAAGCTCCCAGAAACGGTATTCCAGATCCTGCTTCTGTATGGGCGTGATATCCTCCGTCACATGACA
The DNA here is from genome assembly GCA_016288495.1 of Lachnospiraceae bacterium. Classification (GTDB taxonomy): domain Bacteria; phylum Bacillota; class Clostridia; order Lachnospirales; family Lachnospiraceae; genus UBA1753. The sequence continues at coordinate 1,061 of JAEEZH010000019.1, read as the reverse complement.
GTGGAATCCGTTGGAAACATATTCCCTGTCGGAGACATTTTCCACTATGCCGTATTTCTTTCTGAACTGCTTCACCTGCAGGCCGCAGAGATTCTCTGCGGGAGTGGCATAGATAGCATAGAGGATATGGTCCTCCTCTTTGAATTTGCCTATCTGCTTATTGATATATTCCAAAACCTCCAGGGCAAAAGCTCCGTCCTCTACCAGGGACTTGCCGTTGTAAAGCTCCTGAAGCTCGTTGAACGCGGTGATGCCGAAGGAGGCTGTGGCAGTCTTGAGTATGGGCTTTATCTTGTCGGTGAGTTTCAGATGCCCGCCGTAGAAACCGCCCTCGCAGTATGCCAGAGGATTGGTGGAAGCTCTCATCTCTCCCAGATAAGCCATGGTCCTGATATGCAGCTGACGGATCAGATTCAGATAATAATCCAGTACCTCATAGAAATCACGGCTCTCATGTCTGGCCTTGGCCAGGATCATGGGGAGATGAAGGGAAACCACACCTATATTGAATCTGCCCACAAAGACAGGCTGGTCCTGATCATCCGCCGGATACATACCTCCCCTTTCATACCAGGGCGACAAAAAGGCACGACAGCCCATGGGGGAAATGATCTTTCCGTACTGCTTGTACATGGATGCGATATAACCCTTTCCCGTCAGTGACAGCCAGTCGGGATACATGGTCTTCGAGGAGCACCTGATACCCGCCTCGAATACATCCTCCAGCTCCTTTCCGGGGCCATGGAGATTCTCATCATACAAAAATACGATCTTGGGGAAGAGAACCGGCTTCTTGCAGTCTTTTTTGCCCTGTCCCTTACGGCGCACATCCAGCATGATAATGGTGGCAAGCTTCGCAAACCTGCCCCTGCCCGTACCTGCCGTAACGGTGATGAAGGGATAGTCTCCGCGGCTTGAAGCAACTGTGTTAAACTTATATTCCCAGCCCTGGAAGCCCTGTTCAAAATCGCGCTTTACATCCTCAAAAGCCACCTCCTAGGCCTTTTCTTCGGAAAGTCCTAGACCTACATACTTCTCCGTGTATTTCTGGTAGGATTTCT
>JAEEZH010000018.1 GCA_016288495.1 Lachnospiraceae bacterium | reverse complement strand
GGCTTCGGATGAATCTGATTTCCAGAACTGGGTAAGATCAGGATATGATCAGACCAACTTCAGAATGCGTTTCAGGATGCGTTTCAGAATGCGCTTCAGAATGCGTACCATGCTGGTGGATTCCGATTATTATACCGTAAAGGATGAAAACGGTCAGGATGTGGCTGTGGTAAAGGATGGCGAAGTGACTCCCGGATCAAAATATGATAACGGGGAAGTATTCGGATCTGCCGATACCGGAATATTTACCGGTGATGAAAATGTAAAGGGCAGCGGTAAAGCTCCCATTTTTGTGCCCATAATCGATCAGACCATAACAAATAATGATGCAGATAAGGACCTGTCATTAAACTTTATGGATGAGGACAGGGCTGTAGCCATTAAGACTGATGCCGACAGTGCCAAAGTGGCCTTTGACGAAGAGGGAGCCGCCAGATTTGAGATACCCCTTAAGGATGATGAATCCTTTGAGATCGATCTCTCAAAGGGTCTGGATTCTGAGGAAAAGGAAGATATTGAAGAGATAAAAATAACCGGAAAGGGTATAGGCAAGACTGCTGTCATAAGCGTATCAAAAGAAGGCGAAGTGACCACGGAAAATACCAAAGAAAGTGAGAATACGGATCCAAATAACGATCCCGAAAATGACCCTCATAATGATACCAAACTTGCCCTTAATGCAACGGATATCACCATGAAGCCCGGCAGTACATTTAAGCTTGAGCTTTCCGGAGCCAACGCCAAAGATCCGGCAAAGGCTGAATGGTCAAGCAGCGATGAAACTGTGGCCGTAACGGATAACACAGGCATTGTTAAGGCTCAGTGGAAGGCTGGAACTGCCGTGATAAAGGCAGCGGTCAAGGATAAGGGTGAGGTGACCTGCAAGGTGACCGTCACGGATCCCGCCGGCCCTTTAAAGGCAGATCTCAGTAAATATACCGCTCCCGAGGGGACTCTGGCGGCCAGGTCGGTCAAACTCAAGAAGCTGTTTTTTGCAGACGCAAAGGGGGTAAAAGATTTCCGTATTTCGGAAGGCGCTAAATCCACAGTGAATAAGAAGGGCGTGCTGGAGATAAACGCCACTGAAAGCTTTACTGTTGAAGCCCTGGATAAGGAAGGTAAGGTCATAGGCGATAAAAAGTCCGTATCCGTATGCAAGCCCGATGTGAAAGTCAGGGAACTCACTCTTGATTACATGGGAAGGGCCGACCTTAATGAGTATATTGATTCCAATGTTAAACCTTCTGCCTGGAAGACTTCCGGCAAGGGCGTAGCCCGGATCAGTGAAGACGGACTGCTGACAGTCAAAAAGCCGGGCAAGGTCAAGGTGACCGTTACCTTCGGTGAGAAGGGACAGAAGCTCAATAAGTTTGTGATAAATACTGTGGTGAACTGCCCCGTCTTCAAGAAGAAGTACTATAAGCTTAAGAAGGGGGATTCCCTGGAACTCAGGGAGATCCTGCTGAATATTCCTCAGGATGCATATGTGACATATTCATCGGAGGACGACGGAAGGATCCTTTCGGTCGATCCTGCCACAGGTAAGGTTACGGGATTGGACAAAGGAACCTCTAAGGTAACCGTAACGGTAAACGGGATCCCTTATACCACACAGATAAAGGTGAAATAGATTTTTAAAGAACAATAGATAATTTGTTCGATAAATTACAATAAACCTCTTGACAAAAGAACGGCTGTTCGATATACTGATAATCGAACGGACGTTTGGCGAACTTATTATGGTTCGTCGAATGGCCGGCAACCAGAGATGATCAGTCTTGTGAACAGCCGGAGATCAGGAGGTTTTATTATGAGGAACAGGGACAGGAAGATATATTCGTATTCTGACAGAGCCATCCGACATCGAACAGTCATTCGTGCCCGCAGACGCAGCATGAGGATCAGGCGTTTTCTTTCTTTGTTTGTGCTTGCCTGTGTTCTTGCAGTATTGATGCCTGCTATATCCTCATATGCGGGATCGGGGTCTGTGGGTGAAAGCGGAGCAGAGTCATTATGGGACCGGCCTGATGCCGGCACACCTGATGTGAAGACTTATAAATATTATGATAGTATCTGCATCAGATACGGAGATACATTGACATCCATCGCCAATAAATATTGCAGCAAAGAGTTTAGATCAAGAGCAGAGTATATAGATGAGGTCAAGTCCATCAATCACATGACGGATGATAAGCTGATCACGGGGGATTACATAGTCATTCCGTATTATTCCAGTGAAGAGAGGTATCTATAGATCGGGCTTTTTATTGATATTATCCATGTGGGGTGTCTGTGAGACACGGACGTATCTGTCAGAATGTATCCCGGTATTCCTTGGCCTTTGCGAATTCATTCCGTAATGCTTCGCCGTCGCCTTGTTCGATGATATCTTTCATGTTGTTAAGTATGGAAATATATTCATCCAGAAGGGTGACCACATTTTCTTTATTGGCCAGGCAGATCTGCTCCCACATTTTGGGAGCGGATGAGGCTATCCTGGTCATATCACGAAGACCTCCCGCAGCCATGAGCCGCATGGCATTGTCGGAATCATCCTCCTGTCTTATCATATTAGCCAGTGAATAGGAGAGTACGTGAGGTACATGGGATATGGCTGCCGCGCACAGATCATGACGTTCGGGGGACAGGATCATAGGTTTTGAGCCCATCAGCTCTACCAGCTCACGAAGCCGCAGGACTTTATCCTCCGAAGCCTTTATTGAGGGAGTCAATACATAGTTGGCACCTTCCAAAAGCTCCGGGAAAGAGTTGATATACCCGAATTTCTCCGTGCCGGCCATAGGATGTCCGCCCACGAAATTCTCTTCCAGCTCGCTTCCTTTTATCAGGGAAAAGATCTCACCCTTTACCGATCCCACATCTGTCAGGATAGTATCCTTGGAAAGATGCCCTTTAAGCATATCCAGATAGGGCTTTGAATTCAGTACCGAGGTGCAGAGAAATATCACTTCACAGTCTTCAAAAAAAGCTCCGTCAAATTCAAGTATCCCCTGTTGTATTACATTATCCGAAAGAGCGGGACTCATGTTGTCTTCATGTCTGTCAAAGGCAACAAGATATGTGTCCTTCAATCTGTTATGAAGGGATCTGGCGATGGAACCGCCTATAAGACCGATGCCGATGAAACCGATTTTCTTCATTTGAATCATTCCTCGCTGTTTGGCTGTTTTGCTGTCAAGATGCAGCAACTTTTTTCAGTATATCAGTTTTGGACGGTTTTTCAATCATAATCTTTTAATCCATGGGAAGGCATCATTTGCCGAATCCATACATAAATCATAAAAAATCATTGAATAAATCCCTGCTTTTTGGTACAATTTCCTATGTGGGCCCATCCGGGCCCCGGCTAATAAATTTAAACAGGAGGGTACAAAGCATGCAGGTTTACACAACCGAAAAGATCCGTAATGTAGTTGTTCTCGGCCACGGTGGCTGCGGAAAGACTTCACTTGCGGAAGCAATGGCGCATTTGGCAGGTATGACGTCCAGACTGGGGAAGGTAGATGACGGAAATACCATCAGCGACTACGATAAGGAAGAGATAAAGCGTAAATTCTCGATTCATACTTCCGTTATTCCCATCGAGTGGGATAACACCAAGATCAATATATTCGATACTCCCGGATATTTCGATTTCATAGGCGAGGTGGAGGAGGCTATCAGCGCAGCCGCTTCGGCTATCATCGTGGTAAACGGAAAGGCAGGTATAGAGTCCGGCTCCATCAGAGCCTGGGAGCTTTGCGAAAAATACAATATTCCCCGTATGATCTATGTTTCAAACATGGATGCGGACAATGCTTCGTTTAAAAACGTACTGGAAAAGCTGACTGAGCGTTACGGCAAGAAGATAGCTCCTTTCCATTTCCCTATCAGGGAGGATGAGAAGTTTGTCGGATATGTGAATGTGGTAGCAGAGAAGGCTTACCGTTTCCAGGGGCCTAAGGAAGCAGCCAAGGAGTGCGATATTCCCGATTACTCAAAGGATAATCTGGAAGTCTACAGAGAGTCTCTGATGGAGGCTGTGGCTGAGACGTCCGAGGATTTCATGGACAGGTATTTTGCAGGAGAGTCCTTCTCCGATGCGGAGATCCGTTCGGCTCTTCGTGTATCCGTATGTGACGGCACCATAGTTCCCATCACCTGCGGTTCCAATACACTCCTTCAGGGCGTTTACACACTGCTGGATGATATAGTTAAGTATCTGCCTTCACCTGAGGGCCGCAGCTGCGTGGGCATCAACCTCAAGACCAACGAAGTATTCGAGGCTAACTATGACTTCACCAAACCCAAGTCGGCCTTCATCTGGAAGACTATTTCGGATCCTTTCCTGGGTAAGTATTCCATTATCAAGGTGGCTTCAGGCGTCATCAAAAAGGACGACATGATCTACAACGAGGATAAGGATACCGAGGAGAAGCTGTCAAAGCTCTACATGGTATGCGGTAACCAGTTCACCGAAGTGACGGAGCTGCATGCGGGAGATATAGGCGCTATCGCCAAGCTTTCTGAAGCACGTACCGGAGATACTCTTTCCACAAAGGCTACTCCCATACGCTTCCCCAAGATCAATATCTCCACGCCTTATCACTACATGAGATACAAGCCCAAGAACAAGGGCGACATCGACAAGATCTCCCAGGCTCTTCAGAAGATCTGCCAGGAGGATATGACCATCAAGAATGTCAACGATGCAGCTAACCGTCAGACCCTGCTTTACGGTATAGGCGAGCAGCATCTGGACATCATCGTATCAAAGCTTCAGTCCGAGTATAAGGTGGAGATCGAGCTGTCCACGCCCAAGGTGGCATACCGTGAGACCATCAAAAAGAATTCCGACGAGGAATACAAGTACAAGAAGCAGTCCGGCGGTCACGGACAGTACGGACATGTAAAGATGCGTTTCGAGCCCTCCGGCGATATGGACAAGCCCTATGAGTTCGAACAGGTAGTAGTAGGCGGTACCGTACCCAAGAATTACTTCCCCGCAGTGGAAAAGGGTATCGTGGATGCCTGCGAGAGAGGACCTCTTGCCGCTTATCCCGTAGTGGGCGTAAAGGCCACGCTTTATGACGGTTCCTATCATGCGGTAGACTCCTCCGAGATGGCATTCAAGACGGCAGCCAGAGAATGCTTCAAGAAGGGCATGATGGCAGCCAATCCCATACTTCTTGAGCCTGTGATGTCTCTCAAGGTCACCGTTCCCGGAAAGTTCACCGGTGACGTAATGGGCGACCTCAATAAGAGAAGAGGACGAGTGCTCAATATGGGACCTTCTCCCGATCCCGCGGCAGCTGCCGCAGGGCGTCAGACCATCGAGGCAGAGATCCCCATGGAGAGTCTGTTCGGCTACGCCACCACCCTTCGTTCCATGACTCAGGGCTCCGGGGATTATGAATATGAATTCGCCCGTTACGAGCAGGCTCCTGCCGAGGTTCAGGCCAAGGAAGTGGAAGCCCGCAAGGATAAGGTAAATGCCGAATCGGTTGACTGATCCCGGGTTATACCTTGAAATTTGATTTACATATGTTCTTTACGGACGGCTCCCTTTACAGGGAGCCGTCTTTTTATCCTTTTTACACAAATCCCTCTTTTGTAAATCCGTCTTTTTATTTATGACGCAATTATATTTGTATTAAAGCTTAAGTTTTGATATACTCTATAGGTGATTTTTTGTGTGTAGATGACTATGTTGATTGGAATGTATGTGCAAAGCAGATTATGAAAAAATCCTTCGGCTAAAGCCCCAGGATGACATTGGACGTAGTAAAGTGATTTGAAAGTGAGTGGGATCAGAATCTATGAAGATCGAATTTACCGAAGAAGAGGAAAATAAGATACTGACGGCATTTTCCATGCTGTCGGGATTTCTGTTCGTATTTTTGTTCTCGTCCTGGACCAGCCCCATATTCAAGGGCTCTTACGGATATGATTCAGCTTTCTTCTCCATGGTGGGAAGGGCCATTCTGGAAGGCAAGGTCATGTACCGGGATTATTTTGACATAAAGGGACCTGTATTTTTCTTTTGGGAGGCTCTGGGACAGTTCATTCACCGGGACAGGCTGGGAGTGTTCATATTGCAGTGCATCACCGAGGTGAGCGCCGCATATTTCCTGAACAAGATATGCAGGCTCTATAAGATCACCTTCCTTCAGCAGACCTTTGTATTTTTCTCCGTATACTTTGTATATGCCACCACCCTCTGGGGCGGAAACTGCGTGGAAGAGTACTGCCTGCCTCTGAATCTGGCCTGTATCTATCTGGGGATCAAGTTCCTCAGGAGCAAGAGAAAACATATGGATCCGGCCCTGTTCTTCGGCATAGTCTTCGGCATCTGCGTCTTTTCAAAGATAACCGTGGCCGCCCCCATGTGCGCGGTGGTCCTGGTCATAATAGGCTGCCTGATAAAGGACAGGAACTATCTCGGGCTTATAAAATGTATCGGACTTTTTATTGCGGGGATCGTCATAGTGGCCCTGCCGGTCATAGTATATTATGCTTCAAGGGGCGCCCTTGATGACATGTATCTGTGCGCGTTTCAGGTGGCATTTAAGCGGGGTACTGACTATTATGAAACTTTCTCCATGAAGTGGGAGCTGTATCTGACAGCCTGCTATGTGGGTATAGTTTACTGGTTCTTCAGATTTTTCGGTAAAAAAAGAGACTGCGTGGAAAAATGGCTGCTTCTGTCTCTTACGGTGATCATCTTTGTCGCCATGCATCTGGGAACTCCCTTTGACTATTATTTTACCACCACGCTGCCTCTGGTGGCTTATATCGCCATCCTTCATTTCGCAGATGTGAATTCATTGAAAAAAGATATACTCAACGTGTATGATGATAAAGCACGCTTTGATTCGGAAAGGGAAATAGAGCCCATTGCCCAGGTTGATGTGATCGCCGAAAATGAAGAAGATGAAGACAGCGATGAGAAGAAAACAGAAAAAGACGAGAAGAAGAAACAGGAAGAAGAACTGAAAAAGGCAAAGAATGAAGCCCTCAAGGTCTTTAAACGGAAGATGATCTGGTTTCATGTGGCTTTTGCCGGCATATTTATCATATTCGGCGCCTATATGGAAAAGACAAGGGATAAGGTTAAGTCCAACTGGGAGATCTATCATGAGGAGTCTGAGTACAAATATTACGAAGCCTGCAAGAATACCTATGAGATGATCCCTGAGGATGAGAGGGATGATCTGTACTGCATAGAGTCCGGCATGATCTTTTACGAGGTGAACCAGATCCTGCCTATGGGCCGTTATCCCGTGAATATGCCCTATTTCTGTGAATTATATCCTCCTGCGGAGGGAGAGATCCTGGATACTCTTTATAACCATACGCCGAAATGGCTGGTGGCAGACCGCATGGATGAGGTGGATAACGATCGGATCAAGGAGGCTGTATACCAGAAATACGAGATGGTGGATGAGAATTCCATGCAGCAGCTGTGGAAGAGGATAGATATGACCCAGTGACAGATGTATGTTGTCTTGATATTTGGAGCCTGTCGTTATATAATGATAGGCTGTGGCTTGGTTTGAATGAATTATAATGCATTATAAAGAAGAGGAGAAACATAAAATGTCTTACGAACCTTATAATCACAAAGAAGTGGAGCCCAAGTGGCAGAATGTCTGGGACGAGAATGAAGCCTGGGTGACAAAGCTCGACACATCAAAGCCCAAATATTATGCACTGGTGGAATTTCCCTATCCCTCGGGACAGGGCCTGCATGTGGGGCATCCCCGTCCTTATACCGCTCTTGACATAGTATCCAGGAAGCGCAGGATGCAGGGCTATAACGTGCTTTTTCCCATGGGCTGGGACGCCTTTGGTCTGCCTACGGAGAATTACGCCATAAAGAATCATATCCATCCCAAGGTGGTTACGGAAAACAATGTGAAGAGGTTCAAGAGCCAGCTGCGCTCCCTTGGTTATTCCTTTGACTGGACCAGGGAGGTGAATACCACGGATCCGGGTTATTATAAGTGGACCCAGTGGATCTTTTTACAGCTGTTCAAGAAGGGTCTGGCATACAAGGCCGAGATGCCCATCAACTGGTGTACAGGCTGTAAGGTGGGCCTGGCCAATGAAGAGGTGGTTAACGGTGTATGCGAGCGCTGCGGCAGTGAAGTTGTCCGCAAGGTTAAGAGCCAGTGGATGCTGAAGATCACAGAATATGCGGAGAAGCTCCTTCAGGGCCTCAACGATGTGGACTATGTGGAAAAAATAGCCGTATCCCAGAAAAACTGGATCGGTCGTTCGGAAGGTGCCGAGGTGGATTTTGCCATCAGCGGCAAGGAGGATAAGCTGAGGGTGTATACCACCAGATGCGACACCCTTTTCGGAGCCACCTACATGGTAGTAAGCCCCGAGCATCCCATTCTGGACAAATATAAGGATGATATCAAAAACTGGTCGGCGGTGGAAACTTACCGTGAGCAGGCAGCCAGGAAGTCCGATTTTGAGCGTTCCGAGCTGGCAAAGGAAAAGACCGGCGTCGTGATCGACGGCCTGTCCGCTGTCAATCCCGCCAACGACAAGGAGATCCCCATCTTCGTTTCGGATTATGTACTCATGAGCTACGGTACCGGAGCCATCATGGCTGTGCCTGCCCATGACGAGAGAGACTGGGATTTCGCCAAGGCTTTCGATCTTCCCATAGTGGAGGTGGTAGCCGGCGGCAAAAATGTGCAGGAAGAGGTATATACGGATGTAGCCGACGGAGTGCTGGTGAATTCCGGCTTTATAAACGGCCTCTCCGTGAAGGAAGCCCAGAAAAAGATGATCGCTTTCCTGGAGGAAAAAGGCATCGGTCAGGCAAAGGTGAATTACAAGCTGCGTGACTGGGTGTTCTCACGCCAGAGATACTGGGGAGAGCCTATCCCCATCGTAAAGTGCGACTGCTGCGGTTATGTGCCTATCGATGAGAGTGAGCTTCCCCTGATGCTTCCCGAAGTGGAAAGCTATATGCCCACGGATGACGGCGAAAGCCCCATATCCAAAATGACCGACTGGGTGAACACCACCTGCCCCAAGTGTGGCAAACCGGCAAAAAGAGAGACGGATACCATGCCCCAGTGGGCCGGTTCCTCCTGGTATTTTTTAAGATACTGTGATCCCGGCAATACAGAGGCCTTTGCCTCAAAAGAGGCCCTGGATTACTGGATGCCCGTAGACTGGTACAACGGAGGCATGGAGCATACAACCCTCCATCTGCTCTATTCCAGATTCTGGCATCATTTCCTCTATGACATAGGAGTGGTAGGCTGTCCCGAGCCCTATCAGCGCCGTACATCCCATGGTATGATCCTGGGATCCAACGGTGAGAAGATGAGTAAATCCAGAGGAAATGTGGTAAATCCCGACGATATCGTAAATGAGTTCGGTGCGGATACCCTGAGGACTTACGAGATGTTCATCGGTGCCTTTGAGCTGTCGGCCTCCTGGCAGGAGGAAGGCGTAAAGGGCTGCCGCAGATTTTTGGAGAGGGTATGGAAGCTTCAGACCCTGCTCAAGGACGGAGATGCTTACTCCGAGGACCTGATGGCCACGATCCATAAGACCATCAAAAAGGTGTCTGAGGATTATGAATCCCTTAAATTCAATACAGCCATCGCCGCCATGATGTCCCTTGTCAACGATTTCTATAAAAAGAATGAGGTGAACAAGGCAGAATACGGTCTGCTTCTGACGCTCCTCAATCCGGTGGCGCCTCATATCACGGAAGAGCTGTGGCAAAGGTGCGGCTTTGAGGGCTATATCTACAGGCAGAGCTGGCCTGAGTATGACGAGTCAAAGATGGTGGAAAATACCATGGAGATCCCCGTTCAGGTGAACGGAAAGATGCGCGGCACGGTTACCGTCCCTTCGGATGCACCCAAGGAGGATATCCTCAGTGCGGCAAAAGAGCTGGTCAAGGAAAAATTTCCCGGAAATGTGGTTAAAGAGATCTACGTGCCCGGCAAGATAGTAAACCTTATCATTAAATAAAAACTAAGCGGGACGGTTCTTATGTGAAACAGGGAACCGTCCCTGTAGTTTATTACTGTTTTTTTAAAATAATATGGATAAAAAGAAGATCATCCTCATAATCATCGTGGCAATCTGCGCCGTATACCTGGCCTGGTATTACATAAACGCCCATATCCAGAGTCAAAGGGCCGGAGAACTGGCGGATATGCGCAAAAAAAAGCTGGAGCAGCTGGATAAGAACAGGGACGATGTACTGAAAATCGACAGTGAGCATTACGTAGTTAAAAAAGAGGATGTTGTCCTGGAAAAATACAAAAATTTATATTTAAAGAATAAAAACCTAATAGGATGGCTCAAAATTGACGATACAAATATTGATTATCCTGTGATGAAGTCCATTCACGGGAACGGCGAGTTTTATCTGAACCATGATTATAACGGAAATGATGATAATAACGGCACGCTTTTCATGGATGATAAATGCGATCCCCTGGGGCCTTCGGATAATCTGATCATCTACGGCCATAACATGAAATCCGGCCAGATGTTCGGCGGCCTGGACAACTATAAGAGCGAAAGTTATTACCAGTCGCATAAATATGTAAAATTTGATACAATATATTCCGAAGGCATCTATGAAGTGATCTTTGCATTCCAGTCCCGGGTATATTCCGAGGCTGACATCACTTTCAAGTATTATCAGTTCATAGAGCCGAATTCAAAGGAAGAATTTGACTCCGGCATAGAGGCCATGAGAGAGCTTTCCCTCTATGATACGGATGCCAAGGTGGAATACTCGGACCAGCTCATCACTTTGTCCACCTGCGATTACGATGAGAGCAACGGCAGGTTCGTGGTGGTGTGCAAGAGAGTGGACAGGAAATGATCCTGAATGCATATTGTTTTTTGTCATGACAGAATGGCAGAAACCCTAGGAGGCGTCATTTATGAAAAAAAACATAAAGGATAATACCCCTGATACCCCCAAAAAGAAAAAGGGGGGCAAGTCTTTGATAAAAAAAGGCGTCCGCAGGACCATAGCGGCCCTTCTGATGGCCACGGCGCTGGTGGTAGCAGCCATCCCCGGTAATCCGGCCAAGGCTATCCAGGACCTGGACGATGATACCACCGAAGTGGACAAAGTCAATTATTCAGTGGCTGATTACACGCCGGTTTCCATAGGCGGCAAGGATTATGCCGGCCTTGTTTTTGTGTCTACAGCCTCAGGCGCGTTCAAGACCATCTACGGTATAATAGCCACGGAAAACCTGGTGGAGGATACCGTCAGTGAGGACGGCACTGTTTTGGAGGAGGGTACCAGGCAGACGGTTTATACCCTTGACAAGGATCTTCCCCTTGCGGAGATCACCTCCCTCAACATGTCCAATTCCGGAGTGAAATCCGTGAACAAGGACTCCTTCAAGGACTTTTCAAATCTTCAGGATATAGTATTCCCGCCCACTTTGAACCAGATCTCGGACGGAGCTTTTGCGAATAACTCTGTGATCAGGAGCATAAGCGGCGCCACGGGAGTGAATTCCATCGGAGCCAAGGCATTTGAAAACTGTACGAATCTCCAGGCCATAGAGACGGATGCCGCGCTTTCCAAAATAGGCAGCTCCGCATTTGAGAACTGTACATCACTTTCCAATTTCAATTTCTCAAGCGGTCTGGAGGATAACGGCCTTGGTTCAAAGGCTTTCGCCGGCAGCGGTATCCGGAGTGCGAATTTTGACGAGGGTGCCAGGCTGAGAACCATTCCCTACGGTTGCTTTATGAACTGTACGAAGCTGACCACCACATCCCTTGGCGGCAATATAGACAGCATAGACAGCAGCGCCTTCGAAGGCTGCTCGGCGCTGTCCAACGCCACCCTGGGGGACAACATTACAAACATAGGCGACAGCGCCTTTAAGGACTGTTCAGCTCTTGGTTCCTTCAGATTCCCGGCCAACATCACATCTTCGGGTCTCGGAACGGGCATACTGGAGGGCTGTTCTTCCCTTAAAAACGTGGACTTTTCCATTCCTGCCCTGGGTAAAGTCAGATACCAGAAGCTTCCCGACGATATCTTTAAGAACTGCTCGTCCCTACAGCAGCTCAGCCTGCCGGAGGGTATGACAGCAGTGGGAACCGGTTCCCTTTCAGGCTGTACTTCACTCCAGAAGATGGAATTTCCCGAGGGCTTTAAGAATGTCCCTGCCAGTCTTTTTGACAAATGTGATAACCTGAAGGATGTGTATTTCTATGACGAGGATACCCAGTTCCCCAACCTGGATCCCTTCCCCGCAGACTGCAACGTCACCATCTACGGTTACAGCGATTCCACGGCCCACACCTTTGCCTCAAATAACGGATACACCTTTGTATCCCTGAATGATGAGACTGTTGAGTCCGATTTCTATACCATCGATGCAAACGGCGTGATCACAGGGGCTGACCTGTCAAAGCTCTTAAGCTATTCCTCAGTCATAAACATACCCACCGAGGTGAACGGCATACCCGTGACCGGTATAGGCCCCGGGGTGTTCCAGAACAGCAGCCGCCTGACCGAGGTCATTATTCCCGCACAGGTGCAGTCGGTAGCTGAAAAAGCTTTTGCGGACTGCTCAAAGCTCAAGGTTGTCAGATTCGAGGGTGATGAGACTACTTTTGCGGATAACTCCTTTAACAATTCCAACCCCAACCTGACCCTCCACGGCAGCATCTCAGACGAATCGGAGCCTTTCAACCGGGCTATGGAAGTGGGACTTCCGTTTGAAGACGATACCTACGGCATCGTGGTCGAGAGGGACAAAAATACAGGCGAAAACGTACTGACTGAGTACGATGAGAACAGGTCCACCCTGGTGGTTCCCACAGGCGTGGATTCCTTCGGCACCAAGAGCGACGGTTCGGCAGTCGGCACCAGCATCTTTGAGGGAAACGATAATCTTACAAATGTGCAGATCTATGGTGCCATCAGGCTGGATGACCATCAGTTCAAGGACTGCAGGAATCTGGAGAGCGTATATCTTCCGGATACTCTGGCCGAGATAGGCATAGCGCCCTTCTACGGCTGTGAGAAGCTGGGTGATCTGACCATAGAGCCCGCCAATCCCAGATATGTATGCGACGGCGGCATCATATATGAGCTGGAGGAGGGAGAGAAGAGAGCCATAGTGGAATCTCTTCCCGGCTATATGGGCAATGACAATTTCACTATACCCGCCAGCGTAACCAAGCTTTACGAGGAGGCTTTTGCCAGCCCCCAGAATATATCCACCGTCTATTTCTCATCGGGTGTTTCAAAGGTTCCCGAGAGATGCTTCTATGACAGTGAGATCACCGAGGTATTCCTGACTGATGCAGTGGAATATGTGGACAAAAATGCATTCTCGGATTCCGACGGGGAAAAGCCTTATCTCACCAGACTTCATGTGGCTAATCCCTACACCGTCATTTCCGATTCGGCATCCGACGGGGTTTACGGACTGACCCTTTACGGAGACGAGCAGTCCACCGCACATAATTACGCCAATCATTACGAGCAGAGCAGGAATTACAAGTTCGAGGTAGAGGACAACGGAAGCGGAAGAAAGGATGATCCTTCATCCAGCTCCGATCCTTCGGGTTCATCCTCATCCTCAGGTTCGTCTTCAGGCTCATCCTCGGCTTCCTCGTCGAAAAAGAGCAGTTCGAAAAAGAGCAGTTCAAAGAAGAAAAAGAGCAGCTCCAAGAAAAAGAAGAGCAGTTCAAAAAAGAAATCGACGAACAACAATAACAACAACAATAATAATAATTCCAACACTACAGCAACCGCCGCATCTTCATCCGCAGCTCCCGTGGTACAGACCACCACAGGCTATGTGCCCAGCGCAGCTTCACCTGCAGGCACGGCGGGCAATACTCCCGTAGATACCACCGGTTCCGGCATAGACAACACGGATCTGGTATCGGGCAGCATCGACAACGGCGCCGACAACTATGTGATCAAGATCACCCAGACGGATGAGGCTACCGCGGCATTCGAGGAAGCCTTGAGGAACCGTTTCGGATCTCTTGACAACATCAGGTATTATCCCATGGATATCAGCCTTTACGATTCCACGGGTACCACCAAGATAGAGGATCCCAAGGTGGATGTGACCATTACCCTGCCTTTGCCGGATGAGCTTTCCCTTTACGGCGGCAACAATCATGTGGCTGCTGTGGGCAACGGCAGTCTGGAGGAGCTGGGGACCAGATTCTCCTCCATTGACGGCACACCCTGTGTAACCTTTACCGCCAGCCATTTTTCACCATATGGAATATATGTGGATCTGACCAATCTGTCTGCGGGTAACAATCTGGATGCTAACCCCAAGACCGGAGATCCCATTAATCCCAAGTGGTTCTTTGTGGTAGGTCTGGCAGCACTTTCCATTTTCCTGATATGAGAAAATTCATCATTACGGCGGCGCTCGTTATTGTCTGCGCCGCCATAACATTTTTAATACTGGTACCCTTTTCTCCTGCGAAGGCTATGTCCGGCGATGATGAATTCGTCATCGACGCAGGGATCCTGCGTGCCTACAACGGACAGGGGGAGACCTGTGAGATCCCTTCCACCGTTTATATGATAGGCCCGGGAGCTTTTTCCGGTTCCCAGATATCCTATATCACCATACCCGATACCGTGACTACGGTGGGCACACAGGCCTTTTACGAATGTCCGAAGCTTTCGAGAGTCACCATAGAGGAGGGGGGAGTGCAGACCCTTGGGATGAGCGCTTTTGCCAACTGTCCCAGGCTTTATCTCATTAATATCCCTGCTTCCGTGACGGATATCCAGCCGGGTATTTTTGCGGGCTGTACATCACTGTCAAGTCTGTCCGTGTCCCCCGGGAACAAGGATTATTTCTTCAATGACGGGGTATTGTACAATAAGGAGTCCACAGAGCTGGTACAGTATCTGGCAGGCCGTACCTCCACTTATTTTGACATTCCCTTTACCGTAAAAAAGATTGACAGATATTCCTTCTGGGGCGCCAGCCTTCTGACGGATGTAAGGATATCAAACAACGTGCCGGAGATCCCGGATCACGCTTTTTCAAACTGCATAGGCCTGACCACCATATATCTGCCGGAGAGCGTAAAAAGGATAGGCTCTTACGGCTTTTCGGACTGTGTAAACCTGTATTATGTGGCTATGGAAAGAAAGAACGTGAACATAGCTCCCACCGCTTTTTCGGGCTGCAGCAAGCAGCTGTCCACCGCCAACGGCATCACGGAAGGTGCCGCAAAAGATAATATCAAAAAGACTCCTGTCAGGGAAGACACCGATCAGGAAGAGGCAGTGGAAGATAAGAAAGAGGACAGCGTCTCTGATAATGAGGCGACAAAACAATCCTCTTCCAAAAAGAAGAAGAAAAAGAAATCTTCTTCGGCCTTTGAAAGGGCTGTGCGTACAAAGGACGGTTACTCCTACACCAAACTTCCGGGAAAGCCCAAGGTTTCTTCCAGTTCAGCCAAGGATGACAACCTCATAGGACAGACAAAGGTCTCGGGAGGAAACGCCCTGATCATCCCGGTCAGAAAATAAAGCAGGGGAGGGATCCGCAGCGGATCAGCTATATCGGATATAAAAAATTTTTATATACATCAGGAGGAAAACAAGTGGAAAAGATCAAAATGACGACACCTTTAGTGGAAATGGATGGAGATGAGATGACCAGGATACTCTGGCAGATGATCAAGGACGAGCTTTTGCTCCCCTTCATCGATCTGAAAACGGAGTATTACGATCTGGGACTTGAGCATCGCAATGAGACCGATGATCAGGTCACCGTGGATTCGGCGAACGCCACTTTGAAATACGGCGTGGCCGTAAAATGTGCCACCATCACTCCCAACGCCGCCAGGGTGGAGGAGTATAAGCTCAAGGAAATGTGGAAGAGCCCCAACGGCACCATCAGGGCCATTCTGGACGGAACCGTGTTCAGGGCACCCATTCAGGTCAAGGGGATCGAGCCCTGCGTGAAAAACTGGAAAAAGCCCATTACCCTTGCAAGGCATGCTTACGGCGATGTTTACAAGAGCGTGGAGATGAAGGTTCCCGGAAAGGGTAAGGCCGAGCTGGTCTTCACCGATGAAAACGGCAACGAATCAAGGGAAGTCATCCATGTATTTGACGGTCCCGGAGTAATCCAGGGCATGCATAATACCAACCGCTCCATAGAGAGCTTTGCCAGATGCTGCTTCACCTACGCCGTGGATACTAAGCAGAGCATCTGGTTCGCCACAAAGGATACCATCTCAAAGAAATACGATCACACCTTTAAGGATATCTTCCAGGAGGTCTATGATAAGGAATACAAGGATAAGTTCGAGAAGCTGGGCATAGAGTATTTCTATACCCTGATAGATGATGCGGTAGCCCGTGTCATGAAATCCCCCGGCGGCTTCATCTGGGCCTGCAAGAATTATGACGGAGATGTGATGAGCGATATGGTCTCATCCGCCTGCGGTTCCCTGGCCATGATGACTTCGGTACTGGTTTCCCCCACGGGCGTATACGAATATGAGGCCGCCCACGGCACTGTACAGCGTCATTATTACAAGCATCTGAAGGGAGAGGAGACTTCCACCAATTCAGTGGCCACCATCTTTGCATGGACGGGAGCGCTTCGCAAGAGAGGCGAGCTGGATGATATCCCCGAGCTTATGAAATTTGCGGATAAGCTGGAGAAATGCACCCTGGCGGTCATCGAATCCGGGCGCATGACCAAGGACCTGGCTCTGATCACATCCCTCGAGGATGTAACCGTGCTCAACTCAAAGGACTTCATCCTGGAGATCAGGAAGGAGATGGAGAAGTAAATACGGCAATAAATTTTTATATTTTAACGCTTTCGGCACTTTCATCCCGACTCCGGCACTGCACGAACTACACTAAGCTCAAGCTTCGTCCTATACCGTTCGCTCATCGGCTACCACAAATCGCGACAAGGATATTATAGTTTGAAATCCATGAGCGATTTGCACGCATTCGCTCTCATAGGACTCGCTTTCACTAAGTGTGTTCGGCTTTCGGTGCTCTTCGTCGGGACAAAAGCTGCCTCAAG
>JAEEZH010000017.1 GCA_016288495.1 Lachnospiraceae bacterium | reverse complement strand
AATTTTCAACAACTCACATACAGCATACCCGGGGAACTCGCCGCCGTGCTCTACCATTGAGCTATCGAGGATTATTAAATTTTCAACAACTCACATACAGCATACCCGGGGAACTCGCCGCCGTGCTCTACCATTGAGCTATCGAGGATTATTAAATTTTCAACAACTCACATACAGTATACCCGGGGAACTCGCCGCCGTGCTCTACCATTGAGCTATCGAGGAATATTAAATTTTCAACAACTCACATACAGTATACCCGGGGAACTCGCCGCCGTGCTCTACCATTGAGCTATCGAGGATTGAGTTGAATGAACAACAAACAAGATTCTACACTATTCCATAATAAAAATCAAGTAATTTTTATTTTAACTTCTCATTCTGGTAGAGGGTTCGAGGTAGCGGATGCCTTCACGGCCGATGATGACCCTGTCCTTTGATGACATGAGCCTTCCGATGACTGCTGCTTCCACCCCATTTTCATGAAGGCGGTCACAAAGCCCTGATCCGTCCGCCGCAGCTGCCAGAAGGCTTCCCCTCGAGGGCAACAGATAAGGATTCTCATCCAGGATTTCGGCGATCTCCACTGTTTCCTGGCGTATAGGGATATCCGAAAGCCTGACCGAAAGCCCGCAGTCTGAGAATTCAGCCATATCCCAGAGTCCGGAGAAAACACCGCCCTCAGACATCTCGTATACTGCCTTTATCCCAAGGGAGGCGCAGATCTGCCGTTCCATCCCGGTTTCCAGGTATTCGTCCAGTCCGGCAGCCTGTCTCAAAAACCAGGTAGGAAGCTCTTTTTCAAGCGCTTCTTTATGACTTCTTACAGCCTCAACTGTCCAGGAAAGAGCCGCCCATTTTGTCATGACTATTTCCCATCCCGGTTCCGCAACTTGTTCCATTGTATGTAAAAGCCGCACTATATCGCCCTCCCAAAGATCCTTCGCTACGCTCAGGATGACAGTGTTTTGCAAAAGATCCTTCCTGTTGCTTCGCAACCCCTCGTCATTCGTCATAAGGGGTACCACGTAGTGGTGGATTCCTTATGACACCAAAAGGGTGGCATCACACCATTTCATGGTGTGATATACGTCGCTGCGCTCAGGATGACAGAAGGTTTACTCTATGGGGACCAGGTCCCTGAACTCGTAGCTCTCATCCTTATCTTCGTCGCTGAGCGTGATGGTATAACTCTTCGTGGCGAAGCCGTCCTTTCTCAGGGTGATGACATGGGTACCCGGCTCCTTTTTGATATTCAAAGGAGAGATACCTATATATGAGCCGTCATAATAGACTTCCACGTCATCAGGATCGTCTATGAAGAGCAGGTTTGTCTCATCCGGCTCCACCTCGGAGCCCTCTTCCTCTTCGTCCTCATCATCTTCCTCCTCATCCTCCGCAGATGAAGATGTGGCCGAAGAAGAGGACGGCCGCGTAGTATCCACGCCTGCGGGAGGGAGCGGTGCCATCATGGAAGCACTGGAGGATGAATCCTTTCGCGCCACCTCCGAAGGTTGAGAATAATCGATCACCCTTGCCGAGGAGGAGGTCTCCTCTTCCTCTTCCTCTTCCTCACCCTGAGTCAGATCTATATCTATCTCCGCCTCCGGCTTGCCCACACTGATATACGCCGAATAAGGATCATAGTCATCGCTTTTTACCGTCACTGCATAAACGCCGTATTCCAGTTCCACGGGAAGCATCTTTACGGTTTCTTCTCCGTTGATAAAGAGCCTCGCATCCGCCGGTTTCACATTAAAGGTCACCTTCCCGGTGAGCAGCAGCTCATCCTTGAGGTCGGAAATATCCACCAGCGTCTCTTTGTCCCGTTCTATGCTCACATTTTTCACGCCGCCCCGGCCCTTATAGGTGATCCTCATATCATAGTCACCCTGGGGAACCGTCAGGAGCATATCCTTCGATATCCTGATTATGGTATCTCCGATCTCCAGCCAGCCGCCGGCGAACCTGTCCTCGCCCATCAGTTTGAGAAAGCCGTGGCCCTTTTCCAGGGTACAGGTGAGAACTGTCCTGTCTATACCCCTTATGGTCAGTATGTCTCCCGGACAGATATCCTTTATCTCTCCAGGCTCTCCGGAAAAGAGCAAAAGAGTGCGCTCGGAAAGACGGTAATTGTCTTTTCCAACGCTCAGCATACGTTTATTCACATCAAACGTGTAATGGGAAACATTTCTCAGGGTAAAAACATCCGGTGAGATCTGAAGACTCTTCAGATAACCCGAATGAACCGACATGCGCACATTGACTATGTCTCCGGAATTTACCTGAAAGCCCGCTATGGCTTCACCGAAGCTGTCAAAAAATTCGGTCCTGCCGTCATAGGTGAGTTCATATCTTTTTGAGCCTGAAGAGTTCTGAAGGACTATCTGTTTTTCCTCGCTGTCCAGGCTGATGACTATGGCCGTATCCTCCGCCTCAAGCGCATCCATGGACTCATCCTCGAGCTCAGACGAAGAAGATCCTGCTTTTACGCTCTTATCCGCAACAGGCCCGGGGCTTTTTTTGCCGGGACTGCTGCAGCCCGTGAGCAAAAATATGAAGATAAACAGAAAAACGATCTTTTTCATATCAGTACACTATGGCCGAAGGACCATTGCGGCTGGACAGTTCGTCAGCCTTAAGGGCCACCTCCGGCGAATATTCCGCCGCCAGTGCCAGAAGACGGCCACGCTCGTTCAGCTCGGGCCTCTCCAGCACCAGATTCAAAAGATGATTCAAAATTTCCCCGATCAGGGGACCTTCGGCCACTCCGGCCTGCATCAGATCCTGACCGCTGATATCCAGATCCCTGATGAACAGTGGATCCTTATTACTCATGATACGCTCATAATATTCCGCTGTGGTCGAAAGACGATTTATCTTTGCTTCCCTCTCATAATCGGACTGGGCCATCACATCCGCAGTCTGGACATCCACAAACAGCCGGGAAGTCTCCTCCCCCATGATATTTATAAGCTTTCGAAGACCGGGCACGGAAAGATGCGGCCTCATATCATGATACAGGACCACGGAGAGCACCGCGTTCCTGGTCCTGTTATCAAACCGGAGCCGTTTCATGATCCTGTCGGCTATATCCCTGCTCACCTTGGGATGTCCCGCGAAATGATCTATCCCCTTTTCATCGGTGGTCCGGCACTCAGGCTTTCCTATATCGTGAAAAAGCATGGAGTACCTTAAGACCGTAAGGTCAAAATCATCATATTTGTCCCTGTCTATGTTGCAGACAGCGTGTATGGTATGCTCCCCCACATTGTATCTGTGATGGGGATTGTTCTGGGGAGTAGCCATCATGACATCAAATTCCGGCAACACCACCGCCGTGATCCCCAGTTCAAAAGCCGTTTGCAAAAAATCGGGATGGGGCGAGATCAGAAGCTTTGTCAGCTCATCCCTGATACGCTCAGCGCTTATTTTTTCAAGATTTGACGCCAGATGCTTTGCAGCCAGGGCAGTTTTCTCTTCTATCTCACAGTTCAGCTGGGCCGCGAAACGCACCGCCCTCATTATCCTCAGGGCATCCTCGTTAAAGCGGTCCACCGGATCTCCCACTGCCCTGATAACACGGTTCTCCAGATCCTTTTGTCCCTCGAACAGATCCACCAGACCCGTCCCCTGAGAATAAGCCATGGCATTCACAGTGAAATCCCTGCGCTTCAGATCCTCCTCAAGGCTCTTTGTAAATTCCACAGACTCAGGGTGTCTTCCATCCTTATATTTCCCGTCTATGCGAAAGGTGGTCACCTCAAAAGACTCATCCTTTATAAGGACTGTCACCGTTCCATGCTCTATCCCGGTATCCACGCAGCGTCTGAAGATCTCCTTCACCTGAAAAGGCTCGGCGGAGGTAGTGATATCCCAGTCCTGAGGCTCCCGGCCCAGAATGGAATCCCTTACGCAGCCTCCTACCGCATAAGCTTCAAAACCCGCCTCATTGAGACGGGTTATGATATGGTTCACTTTTTCAGGAAGGTTGATCTTCATGATCATAGAATAAATCCTCTGTTATTCTGAGGAGCATATACGGCAGAGCTTCTCCGCTATGGATCATTCTTAATATGCCTTGCCCCAGATCACCAGATGCTTTGCGTCCCTGCCGCAGCAGACACATTTATCGCTTATGGGCTCACCGCCCTCAAAAGGAATACACCTCGATGTAGCCGTGGTATCCTCTTTTATCTTGTCCTCGCAGGCCTGATCGCCACACCACATGGCCTTTATGAAACCGGGCTTGTTCTCTACTGCGTCACAAAATTCCTCATAAGTACGCGCCTCGATGATATGCGAATCCCTGTGAGCCCTGGCAGCCTCCAGCATATCTTTCTGGATCTGAGTCAAAAGCTCAGGGACCCTGGCTGTGAGCTCGGATATGGCCACCTCGATCTTTTCCTTGTTATCCCTGCGGACAACCACACAGACACCGTTCTCAATGTCCTTGGGTCCTATCTCTATCCTCAAAGGAATACCCCTCATCTCCTGCTCGGAGAACTTCCATCCGGGACTCTTATCACTCTCGTCACTCTTTGCCCTGACGCCTGCTGCTATCAGGTCATCCCTTATCTTTGCAGCTGTCTCCAGCACACCCTCGCTCTTCTGACGGATAGGGATCACCATGCACTGTACGGGAGCGATGGCGGGGGGAAGCTTCAGTCCGGAATTATCTCCGTGCACCATGATCACCGCGCCGATGGTCCTGGTGGTTATACCCCAGGAGGTCTGGTGTACATATTTAAGAGTGTTGTCCTTGTCCGTATACTGTATGCCGAAAGCTTTAGCGAAACCGTCGCCGAAATTATGGCTGGTAGCCGTCTGCAGCGCTTTTCCGTCATGCATCAGGGACTCCACTGTGTAGGTCTCGGTGGCGCCCGCAAATCTTTCCTTCTCGGTCTTCTGACCTCTGATCACGGGGATGGCCAGCACGTTTTCACAAAATTCGGCGTATACGTTCAGCATCTGACGGGTACGCTCCGTAGCCTCCTCTTCAGTTGCGTGAGCGGTATGGCCCTCCTGCCACAAAAACTCCCTGGAGCGGAGGAAAGGTCTGGTCTCCTTTTCCCATCTGACCACCGAGCACCACTGGTTATATACCCTGGGCAGATCCCTGTAGGAAGTGATCTCCTTGGAATAAAAATCGCAGAAAAGCGTCTCCGAAGTGGGTCTGACGCAAAGTCTTTCCGTCAGCTGGTTCATGCCTCCGTGGGTGACCCAGGCCACCTCGGGAGCAAAGCCCTCCACATGATCCTTTTCCTTCTGGAGCAGGCTCTCAGGGATGAACATGGGAAGATATACGTTCTCCACACCTGTCGCCTTGAACCTTTCGTCCAGCTGTTTCTGGATCAGCTCCCAGATAGCATAACCGGGGGCTTTGATCACCATACAGCCCTTAACACTGGTGTAATCGATGAGGTCTGCCTTGATCACCACGTCGGTGTACCATTTGGCGAAATCCTCCTCCATGGATGTGATCTCTTCTACTAATTTTTTGTCTGCCATTTTTTATTCTCCTGTATTGTTAGGTTTAACTGTTTTTCATGCGTACTCTTTCAAGATCCTTCGCTTCGCTCAGGATGACAAAGGGGATCCGTCGCTTCGCTCAGGATGACAAAGGGGATCCTTCGCTTCGCTCAGGATGACAAAGGGGATCCGTCGCTGCGCTCAGGATGACAAAAGTGGGCATTGGATGTGCTCAGGATGACCGCCTTCTGTCATTCCGCCTGCTCGCCCGTGGCGAACAGTGCCTCGAACTCATCCTTGGTCATGCGCTCGTTCTCTACCAGGAAAGCGGCGGCCTTATCCAATACATCGCGGTTTTCGAGAATGATGCGCTTTGCATCATCATAACACTCGCCGATGATGCGGCGGACTTCTTTATCGATGACTGCCGCGGTCTCCTCGGAAATAGCCTTCGCCCTGGCCATGTCCCGGCCTATGAATACGTTATCGCTGTCATCGGCATAATTCACCATGCCCAGCTCCTCGGACATACCGAACTTCATCACCATGTTACGGGCCGTGGCCGTAGCCTGTTTAATATCCTGGGAAGCACCTGCTGTATAATCGTTGAATTTGATCTGCTCTGCGATCCTGCCGCCCAATGAAACCTTGATACTGTTGAGCAGCTTGCGTCTGGTCAGGTGCCTGTCGTCGTTTTCTCCCACCGGCATGGTGTAACCCAGGGCATCCGGTCCTGTAGGGATTACTGATATTATGTAAACCGGACCCACTTCCTCCAGCAGATGGAACAGGATCGCATGACCCACCTCGTGATAAGCCGTGATCTCCTTGTCCCTGGGGGTGATGACCCTGGAATGCTTTTCCACGCCC
This sequence comes from Lachnospiraceae bacterium, assembly GCA_016288495.1. GTDB lineage: Bacteria > Bacillota > Clostridia > Lachnospirales > Lachnospiraceae > UBA1753. The sequence goes on along the minus strand of JAEEZH010000017.1, from coordinate 12,558 downwards.
ACTCCGGTTTTGATAAAGGCCAGCTTAATATCCTCCATCATTATGAATTTACGGTTATTTTTGGCCGCTATGATGGCAGCCTCATTCATGAGGTTTTCCAGATCCGCTCCGGCCATACCTGCCGAAGTCCTGGCTATATATTCCAGATTCACATCCTCGGCCAGAGGCTTGTTCTTCGCATGGACCTTAAGGATCTCCAGTCTCCCCTTCACATCGGGCAGGCTCACAGTCACCTTCCGGTCGAAACGCCCTGCTCTCAGGATAGCCGGATCCAGGATATCCACACGGTTTGTGGCCGCCAGGACTATGAGCCCCTGGTTCTCCGAAAAGCCATCCATCTCCACCAGTAGCTGGTTCAGCGTCTGCTCTCGTTCATCATGGGAGCCGCCCATACCTGTACCACGGCGTCTGGCCACCGCATCTATCTCATCTATAAAAACTATGCATGGTGCATTCTGCTTTGCATCGTCAAACAGATCCCTGACTCTGGACGCACCTACGCCCACGAACATCTCCACAAAATCGGAACCGGAAATGGTAAAGAACGGAACCCCCGCTTCTCCTGCCACAGCCTTTGCCAACAGGGTCTTTCCCGTGCCGGGAGGGCCCTCCATCAGCACGCCCTTGGGGATCCTGGCTCCCAGATCCAGATATTTCCTGGGATTTTTGAGGAAATCCACTATCTCCTGGAGCTCTTCCTTTTCCTCATCCAGACCGGCCACCTGTGAAAAATCAGTCTTCACATCCTTTGCCGAGATCTTGATATGGCCTCTGGAGAAAGCAGCCATCTTTCCGCCGCCGCCGGGCACTCCGGACATAAAGGTCATGAATACAAAGATCATGGCGCCCACCATCAGAAGGTTTCCGGCGATGCTCCTGATCATGGCATCCTGCTGGGTATCCTTTACAAGATATCCGGGGAACTTTTCCTTCATCAGCTCTTCAAAAGCAGCGGTATCGGTGAGGCTCAGCTTCTTTTTATAGCTGGCTCCCAGATATATGTCCGCCGTTCCGGAGATGGAATCGGTTCCGGGCTTTATCATCACCGCCGTCACCAGGCCCTGATCCAGATCCTGCATAAAAGCAGTGTAGTTATATGCGTTTGCCTTGTTTGTGGTGGTTGACAATATATATATCAGCGAAAATATGCTGATAAGCACCACCAGTGTAAGTAATCCTTCGGTTTTTCTCATTTTTTAATCTACCACCTCTACTACTCCGATGTAAGGAAGCTGACGGTAATTCTGGGCGTAATCCAGGCCGTAACCCACCACAAATTTATCGGGTATCGTAAAGCCCGTGTAATCGGCCTTGATATCTATCACGCGCCTTTCGGGTTTATCCAGAAGGGCCGCCAGCTTAAGGGAAGCGGGCTTTCTGTTTTTCAGCTTCTCCATGAGATAGCTCAGGGTCCTGCCCGTATCTACTATATCCTCTATCACCAGCACATGCTTGCCCGCGATATCCTGATCCAGATCCAGCAAAAGCTTCACATTTCCGCTGGAGGTGTCGGAGTTACCGTAGCTTTCGCACCTCATGAATTCCATCTGTGAAGGAAGATCTATGCGCTTTGCCAGCTCACAGGCAAAAAAGACGGCGCCCTTTAGGGTACAGATCAGCACCAGTTCCTTGCCCTCATAGTCCTTTGTGATCTCTTCGCCCATCTGCCTGATGCGCGCATCTATCTCTTCTTCCGTCAGCATGACACTTATCCTGTCGGCCATATCACCCTCGCCTCCAATATTTTTTTCGTATCCTCATCCGTCATATCCTCTGTATTTATCCGGCTAATATCATCTCCCATGACCCAGAGCACTTCATTTTCCTCCCTGACCAGAAGTATCAGGGAATCTCTTTTTCTCTGGGGGATCTTTTGTTTTATCAGAAAATCCTTGAGCAAAGATCTCCCGGCCGCGGTGACGATATAATCTCCCGGCTGCCTGTGGCGCCAGAACACATGACTATTTATTTTATCATAATCAAACCATTTTATACAACTGTCATTTGGAAAAGCAGGCAGACAGCCTGTTTCTTCCCGCTCGAACACCCTGATCTCAGTCTTTATTTCTTTTTCATCCGCACTCTGCGGGCAAAATACCAGCTCATCATAATTCTTTTTTACGACAAGCTCATAGGGCAGCGTGAGTTCCCTTCCGGACGATGCGTTTATTCCAAGCTCTGCCACAGGCCTTATATGAGCTTCATAACCGATGTCCTTGAGCTTCCCGCAGCTTTCCTTTATACACCTTAAGATCAGCCGGTCACATATGACGGCGTGCTCCTTTTCAAAACATTCACAGGACAGGATGACCGCAGATCCTTCATTCTTTATCCACCTGTGGGCGGCCTTTTGCGTCTGAAGCTCCATATAAGCCTCTGTTTCGGCAAGAAAAGCGGCGCTCTTTGCGATATGTTCCACCGAACGCTCATTTATCTCCTTCGAAAGGGGAATGATGGAATGCCTGATCCTGTTTCTGGTGTATTCATCGGACAGATTTGTCTCGTCAGTACGAAACTGTATTTCATTCTGTGAAAGATACTCCTCTGTATCGCCCCGTCTTAAACATAAAAGGGGCCTTATCAGCCTAAGGCTTCCCCTTGACGAAACGGGAGTCATTCCGCACAGGCCTTTCAGAGCACTGCCACGGAAAAGATTGTGGAGCACGGTCTCCGCCTGATCATCCATATGATGCCCTAAGGCAAGCACCGGCCGGCTGTTTTTATCACCGTTTAAAACAAGCTTTTCAAAAGCCTCATACCGCAGCCTTCTGGCAGCCTCCTCCACGGATTCCCCGGTCTTTTGCACCTGGGAAGGCACATCTATCCTTACACATTCACAGTCTATGCCATGATCGGCACAAAGCTTTTTCGTATATGCTTCATCGCCATCCGCAGACTCACCGCGGATCCCGTGATTCACATGTACCGCTTCCAGGGTAAAACGTGGTGCATCCTTGCTCTGCAAAAAACGGCGTAACAAAAACAGGAGGCACAGTGAATCTGCTCCTCCCGATACTCCGACATAAACCCTGTCGCCATCTTCTATCAGTCCGTTCTCAAGAATATAATCCGAGACCTTTTCATATACACCCATCAATGACTCACTCTGTGCTCTTGAATACTATCTCATCCGAGTAGACCAGTCCCAGTTTCTCCTTTGCCACCTGCTCGGCGTATTTCTTTGTCCTGGTGTATGTCTTTAAAGCTTTAAGCTCCTCTGTCCTGGCATTCTGGGCATCGATCTGTTCCATGAGCGCCTCATACTGTACATCCAGCTCTGCCTTTTTCTTTTCCAGGTTCATGCTGTCATATTTCATTATGATGAATAGAACTGCAAAAAGCCCCATCACAAAGATGAGGGACCTGATCTTTGAATTATCCTGTCTGAATGCAGCCTTCTTTGACAAAACATACTCCTTTGAAAAGCAAAACACGTTTACATAATACACAAAAATTTATGTCAAGTCAACAAAAAAAGCCCCGAAAATCAAGGCTTTTTCGTCATTTACTATATATAGTGGTTACCATAACAAACTGGCACAATTTATAGTCCGGGGTCAGGGATTATAGAACACATGATTTCCGATTATCTTGCCCGAGATCTCGGGGATCACGGTACGGAAGAAGAGACAGTCCCCTATGGGATTCGAACCGGCCAAGGCCTCATCTGCCGCATTATAACAGCTCTCGTTTGCCCCCTGGGCCAGTCTGGCTGCCAGTCTTCCGCTGGCCACCGGTGCGAACTGCCCCGACTGGTATATCACTCCGGTTATGGTATCCGGGAAAGCTCCCGACATACATCTGTTCATCACCACGGCGCCTACCGCCACCTGCCCCTGATAGGGCTCGTTTCCGGCTTCACAGTAGATCAGACAGGCCAGCAGATCCCTCTCACCATCCGATACGTTGATCTGTGACAGGTTCTTTTTCGCCATCTGCCTGGATTTTTCCGCCAGGGCCCGCTCCTTTGCCAGCTCCTCTTCCAGCGCTTTTATCTTCGCATCATGAGCCTGGATCTCCGCCTCGTACTGCTTTGCATCCGCTTCAGCCTGAGCGATGGCGCCGGAATAACCGCTGATCTGGGTGACCGTCTGGTTTACCAGTCCCTTTACCTTGTTCTGTTCCTTGGCCGCATCGGATTTAAGATCCTTTATGTCCGAAAGCTCTTCCTGCTGTGACTGTTTTTTCTTCTCGATGTCAAGCTTGTCCTGCTCTACCTTCGCCTTTTTTTCCTTTATCTCATCCCGCTTGTCCTTCAGGTTGGTCAGCAGATTCTGGTCGTACTCGTTTGCCCGCTCCACATATTCCGCATAATTGAGGATCTCTCCGAAGCTCTTAAGCCCCAGAAAAGTCTGGGCAGGGCCCATGCTGTTCTGCTCGTACAGACGCTTGATCCGCTTTTTCATCACCTCATACTGCTCGTCAGCCTCTGCCGTGGCTTTTTCCAGATCCTCGGTAAGCTGTCCTATCTCATCCTCCAGATCCTCTATCTCGCCCTGGGTCTTTTCTATCTCTTCCTCTTTATCGGAGAGCTTGCCCTCTATGGAGCTGAGCTCATTGGACACCTGGGCCAGATCCGAATTAAGCCCCGTCAGATAACCTTGAAGCACATTTTTAGACCCCTCAAGGTTTCCTATCTTTCCGTGGGTTTCCGTCAGCTTCTGCTCTTTTTGCGCCTTCTCCTGCTGTTCCTCTACAAGCTTCTGCTCCGTAGTCTTATCCGCAAAGACCGGCATTACTCCGGGTCTGCCCTCCGCAAGCAGGGCGACGGTCATCAGGGCCGCAACCGATATTTTTAAGATGTGGTCTGTTCTCTTTGTCACTATGCTGCTCCGGTTCAAAGAGTGAATGATATCTCTCTTCCTGTCCTTTCGTATTTTTCGTACTTCACCCCTGCAGCGTCAAACATCTTTTTCGCCGCTATGTTACCTGCTGTGCCCGAATACTTATCGCCGCCATACACCAGATGCTTGATCCCGCACTGAATGATGGCCTTGGCACATTCATTGCAGGGAAACAATGTAACATAAAGCTTTGTACCGTCAAGGGAGCCGCCCCTGAAATTCAGGATTGCATTCAGCTCCGCATGACTCACATAAGCGTATTTCGTATTTACCAGTTCCCCTTCTCTCTCCCAGGGGAAAACATCGTCGGAACACCCCACGGGAAAGCCGTTATATCCCATGGACAGGATCTTGTTTTCACTGCTCACTATGCAGGCACCCACCTGGGTATTGGGATCCTTGGATCTCATGGATGCCAGGGTTGCCACACCCATGAAATATTCATCCCAGGATATATAATCTTTTCGTTTAAGAGTCATCACTACCCCCTTATTCAATAAGCCCCTTCCGGCTTATCCTCATTCTGTATGGCCGCACTATGACCGACAAAACTCAGCCCTCGATCTGGGAGATCCTGCGGGCATGACGCTCCTCTCCCGAGAATTTCGTATTTACAAAAGTATCAACTATCTCTATAGCCAGATTATCACCGGTTATCCCGGCTCCGAGAGCCAGCACATTGGAATCATTATGCAGTCTGGTAAGCCTGGCCATGAGAGGATCGGTACAAAGGGCTGCCCTGATGCCCCTTATCTTGTTTGCGGTGATGGACACGCCGATACCGGTGGTGCAAATGACTATCCCCTTATCCGCTTCCCTGTCCGCCACCTCGTAAGCCACCGCCTTGGCATAAACAGGATAATCACAGGATGACAGGGAGTCCGTCCCCATGTCATTGACCTCATGTCCCATCTTTACCAGATGCTCCTTCACCTTTTCCTTCAGCTCAAAACCGCCGTGATCGCTTCCTATTGCTATAACCATATCCGTCTCCTTCCATAAAAACGCATTTGGATTAAGTATACCACTATTCCTCACCCTTTAGCAAGGAACAGTAATCCTGATCTTTCCATATTGACATCCGAAAGCTCAATGATACCAACGCCCACAGGGCGTGATCTCTCTTTTTTTCAAAAAAAATTTGTCAATTATTCATAATGGACAGCGCGCAATGCGCGGCGTATAATCCATCTTACCATTTCGGATACGGAGATCATGGTTCAGCCTGATCTCCCGGCATCTTTCATCACATCGGATGCCGTTATCCCCTATAGTAAATCTTACTGCATGCTTTTGAGTCTGCTGCCGGTTATTGTATTTTGTCAGGCTATTGCCTCAGCCTGATGATCTGCATTCACCGGTTCCCCCACAGGTTCCGGAGCAAATCCGCAGCGAAAGGAGGTGTTTGCGCATGTATGAAATCTGCCTGAACCGGTTCAGGATATGCCTTCGGAATCTCATCGGAGGTTTCATCGAAGATGAAGATGCCATAGGTACGGTGGAAATGATACTTATCCTGATCGTGCTGATAGCCCTGGTCATCATTTTCAGGGATCAGCTCAAGACCATCGTCAACAACCTGTTCGACAAGATAACCACACAGAGTAATTCGGTTTGAAGTGATGAAAAACAGTTGCCCATGGTCATCTGATGACAGCATGTGCGGTTGTTTTTCAAAAAACAGATTCTGAGGATTTATGAAAAGATCAAAGAAAAGGCCGTTTCTGCAGCAGGGCACCATCACTGTATTCCTGACCCTGTCCCTCACCGTCATCACCTCTCTGATAAACGCCTGCATCAGCAGCTGCGTGGACAGGTCTATGAGGGAACGGACAGAAACATCAATGGATCTGGCTCTGCTGTCAGTATTCGGCGAGTACAACAAAAAACTGCTGGAGGAATTCGACCTGTATTTCATTGACTGCGGCTACGGAAATGAAAACGGCAGCTCCTGGTACACGGGAGAACGGCTCAAGGACTATCTGGCTTACAATCTGGCGCCTCAGAAAGGACAGATAATAAGCCTGACAAGGGACATGAAAGAACTCAAAGTCACGGACGTGAACATATCCATGGAATCCCTGGCCACCGACTCTGACGGACGTGTCTTCAAGCGTCAGGCCATCACCTACATAAAGGATAAATACGGCGCAGGCGTGATAGAAAGCCTTCAGAAAAACGAGAAGGATTACAGGCAGTACGGGATAGATGATTACGATCCCGAAAAAGCCCGTAAAAAAGCGGAAAAGAAGCTTAAGAAGGCAGAGAACCTGAAGGACGAAGACGGGAATCCCATAAAATTCAAAAGTCCCGTCAAGGTCATTGAAAAGACCAGGTCCACGGCCCTGGAATCTCTTCTGGGAGAACTGGAGATATCGGGAAGAGCCCTTGACGATGCGGATCTGCTTTCGGACCGCGAAATAAAAAGCGGCTGTGGCATCGTCGCCAACGACGACAACCTGGACTCCCCGGTTTCGGAACTGTTGTTCATCACCTATCTGAGCGACAAATTTTCCTGCTATACCGCGTCAAAAAACAGGAACGGACTGTGCTATGAGCTGGAGTATATCCTCTTCGGGAAAGAAAGCGACAAGGAAAATCTCGAAGCGGCTGTGGCCAGACTCTTTGCCGCAAGGGAAGCAGCAAACTGCATCTATATACAGGAGGACCAGAATAAGTGCTCACAGGCAGAGACGGTCGCCAAAGTCACAGCCGCCCTCCTGGACTGTTCCGAACTGGAGGAACCGCTTAAGGAAACCATCCTCTACGCCTGGGCCTTTGCGGAAAGCTGCATTGATGTGCACACCCTGCTGAAAGGCGGCCGTGTCCCCCTCATCAAGGATGAGACCACCTGGGTACTGAAGACCATTCCCGATGCCTTGGCATACAGAACACATTTCGACGATACGCCTGAGGATGTGTTCGGGCCGGATTACAAAATGTATCTCACTCTCTTTCTGACACTTGAAGGAAGCAGGAAAAAACTGACGCGGAGCATGGACATGATCGAATGCGACCTGCGATGCATGAGCGGATATGAAAATTTCAGGATGGATAACTGCATCGAATTCCTGGAAGCCAAGGCACTGATCAAAGGCAAAGGGAAAAAACAATATGACATATGCCGCTACTACGGTTACATGAAGGTGCCGAAACGAAGTTTCAGATGAAAGGAGTGACGGGAAATGCTCTCTGTCAAAAAAATAATACAAACTGCTTTTTCCGGGGCAAGAGGAGTCCTTTCCCGTCTTACTTCAAAAAAACCGGCAGGCACTCTCACTGCAGAAACCGCAGTGGTGCTTCCCCTCTTCCTTTTTGCCATGGTGTCTCTCCTTTACATTAACGAAACTCTCCGTTATTCAAATATCGTACAGGAGCAGCTCCATGAATGCGCAAAGGCCATGTCCGGAGCAGCCTACGCCGAGAACAAACTCTCCGGAGGCGCTCTGGGCGCCGGGGGCGGGATCCTGTCGGGCGTAGCCATCTCCCAGACCTATGTGCAGAGCCGGGTATCTTCGGGACTTACAAAAGCCGGTATCCGGCCCGGCACCATTACCTACCTTCGGTCAAAATATAACGACAAAGGCGTGATAGACCTGGTGGCTGTGGAGGAGCTGAGCCTGCCCTTTGACATCTTCGGGATAGGAAGCTTCCGTTTCATAGACAGAGCCCGCATTCATGCATTTACAGGCTATGAGCCCTCAGGTATTTCGGACCCGGAAAATGCAGATGAAGAGATCGTATACATAACCGCTTCCGGCGAAGTATACCACAAAAACCGGAACTGTCCGCATCTGAACATAAAACCCTCCGCTGTTTCCCCTGCCGAGATCGAAAAGAAACGCAATTCCTCGGGAGGAAAATACTATCCCTGTGAATACTGCCGCGCAGACAAAGGTGCCGGTGTGTATTATGTGACTGCCTACGGTGACAGATACCACACCTCGGTCACCTGCCAGGGATTAAAACGTGACGTTCGTGCCGTTCCCTTATCAAAAGTGGGTGGCAGGCGCGCCTGCAGGACCTGCGGGTTCTGAACACAGTATACCTGCTGTCATTCTGAGCGAAGAATCTTAAAAAAAGGAGAGAAAAACATGAGAACGATCCTGCCCGGTATCCTCCTGCTGTACACAGCACTTACCGATATCAAAGAGCGCACCATATCAGGCATCGCCCTGATCATATTTACACTTGCCGGCATATTCTGCATGTGTCTGGGCAGGTCCTTAAATCCCCTGGATTCGGTAATGGGAGCTCTCATCGGGGTCTTCCTGATCATGGTAAGTCTGTGCAGCAAGGGAGAGCTGGGTATGGGGGATGCGCTGCTGCTTCTGGTCACAGGGATATTCCTGGGGTTTGAGCAAAACCTGACCCTGCTTTTGTCCGCTCTGGTCATGTCCTCCTTATTTTCCCTCCTGCTGCTGATAAAAGAAAGAAACATGAAAAAAGAATATCCCTTTGTACCCTTTTTATTCCTGTCATATATCCTGATATTATTCACGCCACTGTAAAACAAAAAGTCCAAAAACATTCCGGGAAGAGGTGATAACATGAACAAAAAACTCAGTCTCAAAGGAAGCTATACCATAGAGGCGTCATTCCTGATGCCCATGATACTTACGGTCATTGTGATGATCATCTACCTCACTTTTTTCCTGCATGACCGTACCATAATGTATTCCGCGGCCTATACCGCCGCCATGCGGGGAAGCCAGCTAAACAGCGGAGAAGATGTATATACGCAGGTGGAGGAGTCCGGCAAAAAACTCATAGAAAACAGACTCCTTGCCACAAGGGATGTGACCACCGATGTGACCGTACAAAAAGACAGGATCAAAGTCAGCTATACCGGCACCATGAAGATCCCTGCCGGCACCTTACTGTGCAGATACCTTATAAACGGCCGCGACAGTCTGGAGATAAATGCATCCGCCCAGGCCGACTGTGTCAACCCCGTCAGCCTGGTAAGAAAGATAAGGATAGTGGAAGGATATTCAAAGGATCTGTCCGGACTGTCCGGCGAAAACAATACCGAAACCGGAGAAAAAAATGAATGAGATCGTATACGAAAAAACGGAAGATCACGGATACAGAGACAGGATGCTTTTATGCCTCAAGTCCGAATACCTGCTCAGCGTAAGCGTACGCAACCTAAATCAGAAAAGCGAATACTGCTATGAGACAAAGGACCGGAGGCCTCTGTCAGCGGTATTTGAAAACACGCTCATGAAGGGCGCTGACACAGCCGCATTGTTTTGCGCCATGCGGTCGGTCATGGAAAAGACCGGCGAACACCTGCTTAAACCGGACGGGCTCGTGCTGTTTCCGGATCGGATAATGCTGAACAATACGGACCATACTCCCGCTTTTATCTACTGTCCTTCGGCAGACCCCTCCTTTAAGGAGGGCTGCATCAGACTGGGGGAATTTCTGATAAACAAAGTGGACACCGGGGACGAAAAAGCCGTGAAGCTTTGTTATGCTTTCTACGAGACCGCAAATTCACCCGCTCCGGACATTCCCGGCTTCCTTAAGAAAAACCTGCGCCCCGATGCAGCGCCAAAGGAGACAGCCGGATCACAAAACAAAAAAAACCTTCCGCTTAAGGCGGATACCGACAGGCCCCAGGCCGGGCAAAAGGATCTTCCCTCCGACGCGGATGAAGAACAAAAACAATATTACTACACCGCACCGGAATATGAAGATGAAGAAGACGATCCCCTTTTGAACATACCCGAAAAAGGGCTGTTAAAGCTGCTCATCATCTGCTCCGCACTGATAGTCATCGCAGGCGGTGCCTACACTTACATTTTTTTAAACCCCGGGCTCCTCAAAGCCGTAGGCATCTCCCAGCAGGATTACATCCTGGCCGGCGCTCTGCTGACCAGCATAATGGCCATGATAATCATCACACTGCTGCAGGTATATGTGCATAAACGACAAAAAAACGAGAATACTGTCATTTCGGAAAAATCGTGATATAATGGTCGATGTGACCCAAACCGTTATCTTATGGAAGGTAAACCATCCGTTTTACCCTGAGTGGAATGCAGTCAAAAAATATTACTCTTAACGAAGCGCAAAATACACGGCCGTTAAACGCCTACGGCCTTTTCACCATCCTGTTCATTTTGGTGATCATCTCAGGCTACGGGATCGTATATATGACCGGTCACACCCTGATAGTTAAGAACGACGATCTGGGGCAGTATTACGAAACCTTCCTCTACACCGGTGCTTATCTCAAAAAACTCCTCTCAGGCGGATCCCTGCAGCTTTATGACCTGTCCATCGGAATGGGCGAAGGGATAATCGAATGTCTCAATTATTACGGCTTCGGAGATCCCTTTTATCTCATATCAATATTCGCAAACGAAAACAACGCTCACATACTGTTCAATATACTTTATTATCTGAGGCTCTATCTGGGGGGCATGGCTTTTATCTTCTATTGCCGTCAGATGAGATTATCTCCCCTTCCCTCTGCCGTCAGCGCCCTGTCATACATCCTTGCTTCCTTCGGGCTTTCGGCTGTGAGCAAGATACCTGCCTGGGGCTGCGTGCTCATCTTTCTGCCCCTTTTTCTGACAGGCTGTGAGATGATATTCAAACGCACTTTCTATGGTGAAAAGGGAAAATACGCTGAAGTCCTGCTGACCCTGACGGCTCTTTACGCCGGACTGTGCGGCTTTTACATGATATATATGACCGGTATATTCATGATGGTATACTGCACCATGCGCCTTTACTTCATCACACAAGCTACAGGCCGGACAAAGGCCTTTAAAAAGAGTGCCTGCGTCTGCCTGTACTGCGCCTTATGGGTAGCGGCGGGCCTTCTGCTTTCGGCCCCCTTCCTCTTCCCTGCGGTGAGGGCCTATCTATCCAGCGAAAGAAGCAGCACGGGGATCTGGTCGGTACTGCTTGACCCTCACAATTATCTGCCTTCACTTAAATTCATTAAACACACCTTTTCCTATCCCATATCCGGAAATGTTTATTTTCAGGGAATGACGGTCACAGAGTTTATCTGTGCGGTGCTGATCTTTTTGCCCGCCGGCATCTTCCTGCCCGGCGCAGCCACAAGCCCCAGGATAAGGCAGTGCAGGCTGGCTGTCATAGTGAGCGCACTGACCTTTTCCCTTCCTATTGTAGGCTATATCTTTAACGGTTTCGGGGAAAGCTACACCAGATGGGCCATATTCATCCACTTCATCTTTGCAGTGATGACAGCCTGCTTCCTGACCGAGAATCAGTCAACACACAGGAAAAAGGTGATTCTTGTTTTGACTATCGCACTTCCTTTGAATATAATAGTAAATGCCGTCACCTATTTTGCACCTTCCATAGGCGGCCATGTAAATAAACTGATAAAGACGCAGGACCTTGCCATAAGCGTGGATTCTCCCGTCTGCCACAGCAGTGTCATCGCATCGGATCCCGGGCTGTACCGCATCAGTGCGCAGCATTTCATGCCTGCAAACGACAGGCCGGAAAACGCAGCCATGCTCTACGGATATCACGGGATGACCTATTGGTTTTCCATGGTGAACGGCCACACCCAGAAGGGCGTCAACGCCATGACGGACAAGGATGAAAACTGGCGTTCCTACGGTCTTTACGGCGACATCAGCACAGAGACCATGGCCGGGGTAAAATATTATCTGACCGCTTCCGGCGATGCGGACGTAAACTACGAAAAAGCGGAGAGCTT
>JAEEZH010000003.1 GCA_016288495.1 Lachnospiraceae bacterium | reverse complement strand
GGCTTTGTGGCGGTTCCCGTGGTGCATGCGGCTGCTTCACTTCACATACCTGTGGTGTGTCATGAGTCTGATATCACCCCCGGTCTGGCAAATAAGATCTGTATACCCGTAGCTACAAAGATCTGCTGTAATTTTGAGGAGACAAAGGATCATCTGCCTGAGGGAAAGGGCGTAGTCACCGGATCTCCCATAAGGGCGGAGCTTTTCAGGGGAAGCAGGGATGAGGCTTTGGAATTCACCGGCTTTTCCGGAGACAAGCCGGTACTTTTGATCGTGGGAGGCAGTCTGGGCGCTGTGGCGATAAATGAGGCTGTGCGCCGTATCCTGCCTACTCTCACGGATACCTTTGATGTGGTACATCTGTGCGGAAAGGGCAAGCTGGACCCCACCCTTCATTCCAGGGAGGGCTATATGCAGTACGAATATGTGGGTGCCCAGATGAAGCATCTTTTTGCCCTGGCGGATGTGGTGGTTTCCCGGGCGGGAGCCAATGCCATCTGCGAGCTTCTGGCCCTGAAAAAGCCTAATCTCCTGATACCGCTGCCGGCAAAGGCCAGCCGCGGGGATCAGATACTGAATGCCGCATCCTTTGAGAAAAAGGGATATTCCATAGTGCTTCAGCAGGAACAGATGACGGATGCTTCGCTGATGCAGGCTATCAGGAATCTTTATATGAACAGGGAAGATTATATCGCAGCCATGGAAAACAGTGCACAGAAGGATGCCGTGAGCCTGATCGTGGATATACTCAAAGGGCTCACCGGGAGTGTTGTGTGAGATGATGGATTATGAAAAGCTCCTTTGCATGGAGCGCATCAGGGATTATAAAAAGAATACGAAGCTCACGGACCGCAGATCCGAGTTTGAGAAGGATTATCACAGGATAATAGGGAGCGCTTCTTTCCGTAGGCTTCAGGACAAGACCCAGGTCTTTGCCCTTGATTCCAGCGATTTTATAAGGACCAGGCTGACTCATTCCCTGGAGGTATCCTCCATAGCGAAGTCCCTGGGGCAGAGCAGCGGTGCCATGCTTAAGGAAAAGGGTCTTGTGACAGGAGAGCAGGTCGGTTATATGGCTGACATCCTGTTGTGTGCGGGACTTTTGCATGACATAGGCAATCCCCCCTTCGGACATTTCGGCGAGGCTGTCATCAGGGACTGGTTCAGGGAAAATCTGGAAACCATGACTTATATGAAACGGCCGCTTTCCGGCTATCTGTCCGACAGGCAGAAGGCGGACCTGTGTAATTTTGAGGGTAACGCCCAGTCTCTGAGGGTGGTGGCAAAGCTTCATCATCTGGTGGATGACAACGGGATGAACCTGACCAAAGGACTTTTGAACACCATCATCAAATATCCCACATCCTCTGTACAGATCGATAAAAAGGCCGGGGATATCCGGCTTAAAAAGATGGGCTATTTTGAGGCTGACAGGGAATTGTTTTCTATCATTACCGGCAGTACCGGCGCCGGCGATTCCCGGCATCCCCTTACCTTCCTGCTGGAGGCAGCAGATGACATAGCCTATGCGACAGCGGATATAGAGGATGGCTACAAGAAGGGGATCCTGAGCTTTACGAAGCTCTGGAGTATCCTGGAAAAGAATAAATATTCCGGCTCCGATCCTGCTTTGTATGCTGACTGCGAATATGCCTTTGAGCGTATGAAGACTCTTTATGAGAGGGCAAAGGATCAGAAGGAATATGATCCGGAGGGCTATGCGGTACTTAACTGGACCGTGAGCATGCAGTCCAGGCTTATTACCACGGTGTGCAATTCCTTTGTGGAGCACCAGGATGAGATATTGTCGGGTGAGTATAAGGTGGATCTGTTTGAGGGGACTTCTTCCCATTGTCTTATCAGACTGCTGAAGGAAACCTCGTTTACGCATATCTTCCAGATCCAGCCTATAGTCAGACAGGAGCTTTCCGCCGGGACCATAATAAAAACTCTGCTGGATCATTTTATTCCCGCGGCGCTGGCCTTTGATACGGATGCATCAAGGACCGCGGTCCAGAACAAGCTGATCCAGCTGATATCGCCGAATTACGTGAATCATTACAGGAAGCAGGCACAGGGCAAGAATGAGGGGGAACGGCTGTACCTTCGGATGATCCTGATCACGGACTTCATCTCGGGCATGACCGACAGCTATGCCAAGGCGTTGTATCAGGAGCTTGTGGGGCAGATATAAGATTTTTGAGGTTTGTATTGGGTTCCGCTTCAGCAGCTTTCCGATCATCGATTACTTTGTGAAGGGTTTGTTTGATCGAGCTTGAGGCAGCGAAAGCATGTTTTTCGATCAAACGTGAGCGTATTGAAATAGGCCGGTACTTAGCAAAAACGAACGAAGTGAAGTTTGAGCTTAGTACCGCTGCCGTTCCGGCGGAGGGTTCCCAAACATAGCCTTGTCAGAGCAATATATTTCAATGGGAGGCCGCCGGAATTTCACGAGCGGGAGCGGTAGCGAATGTTGATCGGAAACATGCTGAAGCGGAACCAGATTCATTACATAGTCGGGATGAAAGTGCCGAAAGCGGGATGAAAGTGCCGAAAGCGGTTGAAATACACATGAAAAAGGAGAAGGAATATGGACATTAACCAGTTGATAGAATTTTGCAGGGATAACGATGCGTCCGATCTGCACCTGACCCAGGAAGGCCACGAAGTAGGCTATCGCAGATACGGTGAGCTCAAAAAAATGGAGCACGATATGGATTCGGGAGCTGTGGATGCGCTGATCCTCTCCATTCTGGACGAGGAACAGAAGGTATCCTACGCACACGGAAAGGATCTGGATTTCTCCTATCAGACTCCCTCAGGCATCAGATGTCGTGTAAATACTTACCATCAAAGAGGCAGCCATGCAGCCTGTCTGAGGCTCATGGGGGATTCGGTTCCCGAGTTTGAAAAGCTCATGCTTCCGCCTGTGATAAAGAAACTGGCGGATAAGCCCAGAGGTCTGGTACTGGTGACCGGTCCCACAGGTTCAGGTAAGTCCACTACTCTGGCATCCATGATCGACTATATAAACAGGACCAGAGCCGAGCATATCCTTACCATAGAAGATCCCATAGAGTATATGTATACCCCCGGTAAATCCACCATCCATCAAAGGGAAGTGGGCCGGGATGTGGACAGCTTTGCGGGAGCATTGCGTTCGGCGCTGCGTGAGGATCCGGACGTGATACTGGTAGGCGAAATGAGAGATTATGAGACCATATCGGCAGCTGTCACGGCGGCAGAGACGGGACATCTGGTAATGTCCACACTGCATACCACGGGAGTGGCCGATACGGTGGATCGTATCATAGACGTATTCCCGCCCCATTCGCAGAACCAGATCAGGACCCAGCTGGCGTCTGTACTCCAGGGCGTGGTCACCCAGAACCTTATAAGGCGCGCCGACGGTAACGGCCGTGTGGTGGCTACCGAGATACTGATCGGAACCGAAGCCGTCTGCAATCTGATACGTCAGGGCAAGACCTTCCAGATAGAATCACAGCTTCAGGTGGGCCAGAATGAAGGCATGCACAGCCTGAACATGGACCTGACATCTCTGGTGATGAAAGGGATCATAACCAAGGAAATGGCCATTGCCCGTTCCAATAATCCCAAGGAGCTGAATCTGTTCTGATCCCGCTTCATCGGCAGGATTTATTTTGACATGGCAAATTATATCGTACTTGACCTGGAATGGAACCAGGCGGCAAAAAAAGAGAATGAGATCAGGGACATGATCTTTGAGATATTGCAGATAGGTGCAGTAAAGCTTAATGATGATCTTGAGACCACAGACACCTTTGACAGTTATGTAAGACCCAGGGTATACAGGGTCATGAATCCCATGACACAGAAGATACTGCATATGGATATGAAGGCGCTCAAAAGGGAGCGCCCCTTTCCTTATGTCATGAGTGATTTTCTCGACTGGTGCGGAAAGGATCCCGTGTTCTGCACCTGGGGCTCCAATGATCTGGCCCAGCTTCAGTCCAATATGGATTTCTACGGCATGAAACCCCTGTCACAGGGGCCGCTGCCGTATATTGATGTGCAGAAGCTTTTCAGTAAAGGCTGTGAGGATGGAAAGAGCAGGCGTTCCCTGGAATATGCGGTGAGTTTCTTTGATATGGAGCCTGATGCGGATTTTCACAGGGCTCTGGGAGATGCGGAATATACGGCCAGGATATTTGCCCGGATAGCCGACAGTTCTCTTCTGGAATATGTATCCTATGATACCTACCGACTCCCGAAAAATAAGGAAGAGGAGATCCATGTGGATTTCCCCACTTATTCAAAGTATATTTCCAGACCCTTTAAATCAAAACACGCTGCCATGAGAGATAAGGATGTGGTCATGGTAAACTGCAGTATTTGTGGCGCCCGGGCAAAAAGAGTGGTCAAGTGGTTTTCGCCTTCCGGCGGAAAATACTATCTGGCTGTATCGAAGTGTAAGCTCCATGGCTACCTTAAGGCCAAAAGCCGCATGAAAAAATGCCGTGATGACCGGATCTATGTGGTAAAGACCGTCAAGCCCATCGGCACCGAAGACGTCGACCAGATCAGGGAAAGATATGAAAACGCCATGATCCTGCAGCGCAGGTAGAAATTTTTAAGCGGCATAAGCAGTTTGACTTATGCCGCTTTAATTTTATCGTCAGTTCGTGATAAAATTATAGGGAACAGTTTTTGATCATGTATGTATCGCAAAGGAGGATACTATGATAAGGAAAGAAAATGAGTGCAAAAAAGAGCTCAGGGAGCGTATGAGAGACGGAAACGGAACAGTAGAGATCACTAACTTTATTTCCGGTCCGGAAGAGCTGTGCATGAAGGGGCGTATGTTTTCAAAGATCACCCTGAAAAGCGGCTGCAGCATAGGCTATCACGTGCATGAAAAAGACAGTGAGCTGTTTTATATCATGAAAGGGTGTGCACAGTACAATGATAACGGACAGATAAAGACAGTAAATGCAGGGGATGTGACCATATGCCCTGCGGGAGAAGGTCACGGTATTGAAAACTGCTCGGATGAAACGGTTGAGCTGATCGCAGTGATAGTTTATGCAGAATAAAAGGGGGATGTATTCTGATGAAATACTATATGCCTGTCAGGGTTTTTGATGAAAAGGAATGTGTAAGGAATCACGCGGATGATATAGCTTCGTTTGGAAGAAAGGCGCTTGTGGTGACCGGGAGGAGTTCCTCATTTTCAAACGGATCATATGATGACGTGAAACAGGCTCTGGATGATTCGGGGATCGATCATGAGGTGTTCTCCGAGGTGGAGGAGAATCCTTCCACAGATACCGTTCTTGGGGCGAAGGAAAGGTATGCCTCCGCCGGGATCGACTTTGTCATAGGTATAGGAGGTGGATCGCCCATGGATGCTGCCAAGGCCATAGCACTTGTTCTTAAGCACCCGGAAGCTGACCCGGAATATCTGTATGATCCTTCCCGACCTTCCGATGCACTTCCCGTTATCTGTGTGCCCACCACCTGCGGTACGGGATCCGAGGTCACCGGTGTGTCCGTTCTGACCCGTCATGATAAAAAAACAAAGATATCCATGACCCATAAGGTTTTTCCTGATCTGGCACTTATTGACGGTAAATATCTGAGATCCGCATCAAAGACCCTTATCATAAACAGTTCCGTAGATGCACTGGCTCATCTGCTTGAGAGCGCATTGAATGCAAAAGCCGACGATTATGTACAGATGACGGCCTCTGCAGGACTGAAGCTGTGGGCACAGACAAAAGATGTGCTGACGGGTGACAGGGAGCCGTCCGATGAGGATCGTGCACTGCTTATGAGATCCTCTGCCCTCGGAGGGATGTCCATTGCGGGATGCGGGACCTCCATCCCCCATGCTCTGAGTTATACCCTGACATATGATATGGGACTTGCCCATGGGAGGGCGGTGGGTTACTTTCTGCCGGGATTTGTTCAGGCTGCTGTGCAGAAGGAAAGGGAGGCTCTGTTGGAACTGGCGGGCTTTTCGGATGCAGGCGATCTGAAATCGTTCATTTTTAAGGTGTTTGATGGGCAGGTCATACCCTCCGAACATCTCACAAGATCCTTTGAGACGGTAAAAAACAATCCGGCCAAGATGAAGTCGGCTTCATTTGAAGTGGATGAACAGGTGCTTAAAAAAATCGTGTTTGGGTAGAAATTGTCAGGGCCGGTAAATTGTGTTATGATTATCCGGTGTTAAGAAACACATTAACCTCGTTTACAGATTTTTCAGAAGGGAGTTTATGATCATGCAAGCATTACGAAAAAAACTGTCACTATTCCTGTCATTTGTTATGATCGCCACATCATTCAGTGTTCCTGCGGCCGTGTATGCCGAAGAGGATGTTGAGTATGCGGTACAGGAGACTGAAGCCATAGGGGCTGAAGATGCCGCCGCAGATCCCGGACAGGAGGCAAAGCTCCTGGGAAATGGTGATGAAGATATAATATTGGATGAGGATTCAGGCTTTTATTTTACTGTTGATAATGGTCAGGCTGTGATCACCCACATAGAT
This sequence comes from Lachnospiraceae bacterium, assembly GCA_016288495.1. GTDB lineage: Bacteria > Bacillota > Clostridia > Lachnospirales > Lachnospiraceae > UBA1753. The sequence continues at coordinate 12,152 of JAEEZH010000003.1, read as the reverse complement.
CCGGAGGCGGGTGAGGTTTGTGAGAATCCGGTCATTCCGCTGCAGGTAACTGATGACAAAAGGACAAAATATACTGTAAAAGCCATAGCCGACAGTGCTTTTGAAGACGCTGCCGTACTGACCGGCTGCCTGACTATATTCAGCAAAAACGGTATTAGTGTAGGGAAAGATGCATTTAAGAACTGTACCGGTCTGACCGGTCTGGTGATCGGAAAAACCGCACATACCACCTCATGGTATGAGAACGCATTCAGCGGATGCACGGGGATCAAAAAGGTCAGAAATGATTCCAGTTTAGCTTTTGACCTTTCAAAGGTGAATGATGAAACCTGGATAGATGAAAAGAAGGATGAGCCGGTCAATAAGATAAGTGAAGGAAGTGCAGTAGTATTTAATGCCCAGATCGCAAGCTACAGGGTAACCTTTAACTCAAATGGGGGCAGCGAGGTGGAAGAGGCTGTAGTTAAGGAAATGAATGCTGCCGAAAAGCCCGCAAAGGATCCCACAAAGAAGAATTATGAATTTAAGGGCTGGTATGCAGATAAGGAACTTAAGAAGGCTTATGATTTTGCGACTCCTGTTCTTGCAGACACCATTCTTTATGCAAAGTGGGCAAAGAAAGCCGGCGGCAGTGAGGAGTATCTGGACAAGACCACCGGGACCTTCTATTTCACCGTAAATTCAGACGGTACGGCTACCCTCACAAAGATGGATAAACCGGAAATGTACATTGAAGGTCAGGAACCCGGAGATCTCATTATCCCCGAGAAAGTGACCGATCCTGACGGAGAATCATATACGGTGACGGCTATCGGCGATAAGCTGGCCATGAGTCAGGCAAATAAAGGAAAACTGGTGATCCCCGATACAGTGACCAGTATCGGTGCGTCAGCCTTTGCAGATTGTTCCAATCTCACGGGATCCCTGGTCATCCCTGACAGCGTGACCAGTATCGGCAGCGAAGCCTTCAAGGGTTGTGAAGGAATGGACGGAGAGATCACTATCGGAAAGAATGTGACCTCCATCGGAGATCACGCTTTTGTCAGTTGCCAAAAGCTGCACGGCGACCTTATCATTCCCGACAGCGTTATCAGTATCGGTGATTACGCTTTTTACGATTGCCTCGGACTGGACGGTGAGTTAAAGCTTGGAACCGGCCTTCAGACCATAGGCGCAAATGCATTTACGGCGCTGGGAGGCCTTAAGTTCAAAGGAAGCCTCACCCTGTCCGATAACGTGATCAGTGTGGGAGAGCGGGCTTTCTATAACTGCGAGAAATTTGACGGTACATTGAAGCTTGGTAAGAACATTCAGTCTATAGGAACAGAAGCATTCGCCGGCTGCAAAGGCTTTACGGGAGCCCTCTCCATTCCCGACAGTGTGACGGAAATAGGTTCGCTGGCCTTCAATCTCTGCATCGGCTTCACCGGTACCACAAGGATAGGAACCGGCCTGACAAAGGTAGATCCCAATTCCTTCTTTGCATGTACCGGTATCACCAGAGTGGTCAACAACTCCGCAAGTGACGTAGCTGTATCGCAAATGTCCGATACGCTTCCGGTTACCTGGAGTGATGAGAATACGGGAGAGGCTGTGACCAAGATAAAGCTTGGCACCGCAGTCAGGAGTGATTATTCACCGGAGAATGACCCCGGACTGATCGACGATTCCGGTGACACCCCCGACGGAGCCCTGCTGAACGTTCCTTCTGAGTACTCTGCGGAAACACGTACGCTTGATGATCAGAAGTTCGTGATAAGCTACTGCCATAAGACTCCTTTCTACGGAAAATCAAAGCCCGGCGTAGAGAACTTCAGCACAGCAGCCAATGTTTTCAAGGTTTCCTATAACGGTGCAACCTACAAGGTTACAAAGGTAAAGGTAAACAAGAAGAAGCAGCTCATTCAGGTTCAGGGTCTGGAGGGTGCCGACAAGTCAGTGGTAAAGGCTATAAAGAAGGCGACCAAGGGTGCTAACGGCCTGCCCTTCAAGGTGACCCAGTATCAGGTCAGCAACAAGGATGATGTTGTCTGCAAGACAAAGCGTGACGGCAGCATCAGGATGGCAAAGATCAGTATCTTCGGCAAGTATTACAAGGCTAAGAAGGATGAATATGAGTTCAATGACAAAACACTGACCATCACGTTTAAGGGGGATAACCTGAAAGGAAGTTTCAAATTTACGCCAGTACAGTAACAGTGTCAGATCGGCCCCCGGCTTTTTGCCGGGGGCTGTTTTTTAAAATTCAGGTTGTCAAAAGCCTCTTACATGAAAGGGATTCTCATAATGGCAAAAAGTAAGACGGGAAAAAAGACCATTGATGCGGTTGCGGAGCAAAAATGCCCTCAGTGCGGCGCTCCTCTTATTTTTGATCCCGAAAAGGGAGATATGTACTGCGAATACTGCGGCACCAGGTCGGAGATCATCACGCCGGAAAAGCTCGCAGAGGAAGACACGGAGGAGCTTACGGGCTTTGATCTGGATTCACTGACAGAGCAGGCCACAATGGCCGATTCACAGGAGCTCCCCATATATAACTGCAGCTCCTGCGCTGCCGAGCTCATCGCTCCGCCGGCTCAGTTTGCCCTTACCTGTCCTTATTGCGGCAACAATATAGTCCTGACCGAAAAAGCCTCCGGCAATTTAAGACCGGATGCTGTCATTCCCTTTAAGATCACGCCAAAGGTATTGCCGACTGCGGTAAAGAGATTTTATAAGGGAAAGGTACTGCTCCTAGGACGTTTTTTCTCCGAAAACACCATGGGAAAGGTGACCGGAGTCTATGTCCCCTTCTGGGTGTTTTCCGGATCCATCTCAGGTACCTTGAGATTTACCGTAGAAACCAGTTCCAGCACCCGGAAGGGTTATTATATCCACACCACCACAAAGCACTATGCCCTGGAGCGTGAAGTATCCATGGCTTTTGAAAATGTTCCCGTGGATGCCAGCGGAAGGATAGACGACAAACTGATGGATTCGCTGGAACCCTTTGATCTTAGAGAAGCCAGGCCCTATGACATAAAATACCTGGCCGGATATACAGCCGAGCGTTTTGACGAAAAAAAGAGCGCTGTCACAGGCAGGGCCCAAAACAGAATGTTTGCCACTGCGGACAATGCCGTTCGGAAAAAGATCACCGGTTACTCAAACGTAAAAAGGACCGGGGGGAATCTAAATGCGGATTTCACTGCCAGATATATACTGTTTCCCGCCTATCTTTTTTCGGTAAGCTTTGACGGTCAGAAATATGAATTTGCCGTAAACGGCCAGACCGGAAAGGTCTGCGGGAATCTGCCCATCGACAAAAAGGTGTGCGTGAAGTATTTTCTTCTGCGGATGGCGGGAATAGCCGCTGTCTTCATTCTTGTTTTTATCATTAAATATCTGATAGGGGGTTGAGGACATGAAGAAGCTGTCATTTATACTGATATCGATAATCTGCCTGTCTCTCATCCTCACCTGCCCTGTATTCTGTGAAGAATCCCAAAGCGGACAGTCACAGAGCGATGAAGTGCAAAATGATGAGCTGCCGGGGGATGGATACCACAGATCTTCCGATTCCACCGGTGCTCTCTCAAAGCTTCAGGTGGAATCCCTTGATAAGATGTGCTATGAGTGCCTGTCCGAGTATAATGTGGACCTGGCAGTTCTCTCGGTCATGCCCGAAGAATATGAAGACGGGGAGCTTTATGATCTTGCCCTTGCCTATTATGAAGATAATAACTGCGGATACGGAGACAGCCGGGACTGTATAATCTTCATCTGCGATGTCGCATCACAAAAGGCTGTCTATTATGAATTCGGGAATATCCACGGAGAAGTGCCGGACAGTTACTATGAATTCGCGGCGGAAAGATCGCTGGGCTATAAGGAAAGCAACGGTATGTTTGGCGTGCTCTATGCCGGCGGAAGATTTATATACAGATATCTGGAGAACCGGGCGGAATCAAAGGCGGCGGCGGCTGCCGAAAATAACGAAGACAACCCTGCGGATGAGGCCACGGATGAAGCGGGGGCAGATGGCATCGATGAAACGGTCACGGAAGGCGAAGGCTCTGACGGCTCGGAAATAAACAGCGATGCTGCGGACAAAGCCGGAACCGGGGAACGCACTCCCGAAAATTTTGTCCCCCATCACGATGAGACTGCTCCCAGAGTCACGGATAAGGCAGATATCTTCACGGATGAAGAAGAAGCTGTCATGGAGGAGAGGCTCAGGGCACTTCGTGATGATATATGCTGCGACATCGTGATATACACTGATGTGACCGCAAACGGCAAGGAACACAAATACGTCGCCGCTGACTTTTTTGATTACGGAGGCTACGGCTGGGGAGATGATTATGAAGGGGCCTGTCTGTTCATCTGCATGGATCCTGATGACAGGGGCTGGTGGATAGCGAACAGCGGTCCCAAAACCATGGAGCTTTACACTGAGGATATCGCAAATCTCATGGACGACGTCCTCTATGAATACATGGTTGCGGGAAAATATGCAGAGGGCGTAAATGACTGGATAACAAATTACTCGAACCTGTATACCAAGGGTTACCCCTTTGCCCCCGAATGGCTTCCCGAACAGGGGGTCGAACCAGAACGGACACATAACGCCGACGCTCCCCGTATTGATGATGCGGGAAAGTCACTCACCGAAGAACAGGTGTCTGCCCTTGGGGCTGTGGCAAAGGAAATCTCAGATGAATACGGCCCTGATATAGTGGTCCATACCACCAGATATGATGCCGGGATGAGTATATATGAATATGCCGAAAAATACTATGAATACTGTGGTTACGGCTTTGGAGAAGACTATGACGGCATTGCTCTCATTGTTTTTCTGAACAGAAGGGGTTATTACAGAAATGCGGTGATCTACGGATCCGGCGCGGGAAATGACAAGCTCAGCGATGTGAACAGGGACAGGCTTCTGGGTTTCTTTACCGATAAGGCAGATTACGACGATGATATATATGGCGGACTTGAGATCTATCTCAGGAAGCTCAGGAGCATGGAAAAGAGCGGCCGGGTTCCCAGATCAGGCTTTTACTGGACCTTCATCGTCATAACCGGAATGATCATTGGTGCTGTCGTAGCGCGCAGTTCACTTAATAAGGCGAAGAAAAAAATGGAGACCCCTGCTCTGTCCCTGAATGCGGATGTATACCTGGTAGACGGGAGCCTGACGGTGACAGGAAACGATAAATACCTGTCTTCTACCACCAGCACCACCTACTCGCCGGTGCCCAGAAGCTCATCCTCGGGTGGCGGTTCATCCTCGGGCAGCAGTCATCGTTCCTCATATTCCCGCAGCTACAGCAGTTCCTCGGGCCGCAGCCATTCCGGATCCGGGAGAAGATTCTGACCGGGTTTTTTGTACAGCTTGTGGCACTTTATAAATTTGAGTATAATTATAGGCAGTGTTAAATGATCTATGAAAAAAATCCTTCGGCTAAAGCCTCAGGATGACAGCAGATGTGGTAATAAATTGCCATATCCGGCAAATTGTGTTATGATTCTCCAATATGAAAAAAACAATTAGCAGGGTCTTAGCAGTCTGGCTGACCCTTTTGATAACGATGAATTTTGTGCTGCCGGTCATGGCGGAGCAGACCTCGGAAGAGATCCTGAACGAAAACCGGAGCCTTCATATAGAAAGTAACGACATCTACGGCTGGCCTACGGGGCCGGTGGTGGGTGCCAGATCTGCATGCCTGATGGATGTCAATTCAGGCACGATCCTTTATGCCAAAAATATGGATACGCCCATGTATCCCGCGTCCACCACAAAGGTGATGACCTGTCTTCTGGCAGTGGAAAACTGCCAGCTGGATGAGATCGTTTCCTTTTCGAATGAAGCGGTATACGGTATAGAAAGAGATTCCTCCAATGTGGGAATTGACGTGGGACAGGAAATGACCATGGAAGAGTGTCTTTACTGTATCCTTCTGGCCTCGGCCAATGAGGTGGCCAGCGCTGTGGCAGAGCATGTGGGGGGCTCCATCGAGGGCTTTGCCGACATGATGAACAAAAGGGCGGCCGAGCTTGGCTGTACCAATACCCATTTTGTAAACGCCAACGGCCTTCATGATGATGAGCATTACACCAGTGCCCATGACCTGGCGCTTATCACGGCTGAGTTCTTTAAGAACGAGACTCTCCGCAATATCGCATCTACCAGTTATTACACCATATATCCCAGTGCAAAGCAGCCCGATGAATTCGGTCTGACCAACCATCACAAGATGCTTCCCGGAAGGTCCAACGCCTATGAGTATATAGTCGGAGGAAAGACCGGTTACACCACTGTGGCGCATCAGACTCTTGCCACCTGTGCCGAAAAAGACGGTATGCTGCTGGTATGTACGGTGATGCGTGACGAGAGACCCTATCAGTATATAGACACGGCCACTCTTTTTGATTACGGCTTCGAGAATTTCAAGAATATAAACATAGCGGATAAGGAATCCGGGTATTCCCTTGATACTTCCACCTTTTTTGATACGGATATAGATATTTTCGGCAGCTCAAAGGACCTGTTCACCATAGATAAGTCTGATGTGATAACCATCCCCAACGATGTGTCCTTTGATGAGCTCACCTCCCAGCTTACCTATGATGAGAGTGGTGACAACAATATCCTGGCCACCATCACCTATTATCTTGGGGAGACCAACGTGGGCTGCGGCCATATTCTTTTGAACAGCAGTGATGTAAAGGAATTTGAATTCGGTAAAAAGCCCGTAAAGGAAAGGGTTACCCTGGACGAGGAGATTGAAAAGAGCGGCAAGAGCAGAGTGTTCGTGGATGTGAAGAAGGTGCTCATCATCATAGGGATAGTTCTGGGTGCATGTCTTCTCATCTTTGTCTTGCAGGCGATAGCGAGGAATTACAGTTTTGCCAGCAGACGCCGCCGTAAGATCATCAAGAAGCATAAGAGATACCGTTCGGAATTTGATGATTTCGATTTTTGACAGTTGCTTTAGTTATCCTGAGCGAAGCGAAGGATCTTCTGGGAGGTAAGACTATGGACGATGTGGAAAATATCATTAACATGCTGGATGAAATGTGCCGCTCGGGCAACAGCCGTATCAAGGTGAATGTGAGCGAGGAAGAGGCCTCGGGCAGCGTGAAGAGAGAATATCACCACGGGAGATGTGATGTGGGAAGTCCTTTTGCGAAGGGTACCATACGCAATTTCGGAAATGATATCATAGATACCATGGACGCCGGCTGTCCTTGAAACCGTTCTTTATTAAATATATATTGTAACATTCAGGAGGAAATAAAAATGAAACCCATCAAAGAAGGAAAAGTAAGAGAGATATATGATAACGGCGATACCCTTATCATGGTTGCCACCGACAGGATCAGCTGTTTCGACGTGATCTTAAAGAATGTGGTCAAAAATAAGGGGGCGGTCCTGACCCAGATGAGTAAATTCTGGTTTGATTACACTAAGGATATCCTGCCCAATCATATGGTCTCCACCGATGTGAACGATATGCCTGAATTTTTCAGAAATGACGAGTTCAGGGGTAAGTCCATGATGTGTAAGAAGCTGGAAATGCTGCCCATCGAGTGCATCGTCAGAGGCTACATCACCGGAAGCGGCTGGGCTTCGTATCAGAAGGACGGCACGGTCTGCGGCATAAAGCTGCCCGAGGGATTGAAGGAATCCGATAAGCTGCCTGAGCCCATCTATACGCCTTCCACCAAGGCCGAGATCGGGGATCATGATGAGAATATCAGTTTTGAGCAGAGTATAGATCACCTGGAGAAGCATTTCCCCGGAAAAGGAAAGGAATATGCCGGGAAGCTCCGTGACTGCACCATTGCTCTTTATAAAAAATGTGCCGATTATGCGCTGACCAAGGGCATAATCATCGCGGATACAAAATTTGAATTCGGACTTAACGAAAAGGGTGAGATAGTTCTGGGAGATGAGATGCTCACTCCCGATTCATCCAGATTCTGGCCTGCCGAAGGCTATGAGAGCGGACATTCACAGCCTTCCTTCGACAAACAGTTCGCCAGGGACTGGCTCAAGGCAAACGAGGGTCATGACTGGACCCTGCCTCAGGAGATCGTGGATAAGACTATTGAAAAGTACCTGTCGGCATATAAGCTGCTTACCGGTAAGGATCTGGAAGTCTGAAAAAGACAGATTTCCGATCAGAAAAATTTGGAGATAGAATAAGTTGACCTGGAAAAAGTTTACCATTAAAACCAGATCCGATGCTGAAGAGGTGATAACGGGGATACTGGCATCCCTTGATATTTTCAGCGTGGAAATAGAGGACAGCGTCCCCCTTACGGATGAGGAAAAGGCGCAGATGTTTGTGGACATCGCTCCCGAGAGAAATGATGACGGTATAGCCTACATCAGTTTTTATCTGTCCGATGAAGAAAATGCACCGGAGGCTTCCGCGGCGGATCTGTCCGAAGATGGAACAAAAAATGATTACAGAAGTGTTCTGACTTCATTAAATAAGGCTATCCTTGAGTATAAGGCGAATAAGGATGATCCCTTTTACGTGGATCCCGGCGAGTGCAGCATTACCACTACGGATACCGAAGATGCGGACTGGATCAACAACTGGAAACAGTTTTTCAAGAGCTTTACCATAGATGACATTCTTTTTATTCCCTCCTGGGAGACGGAGGGCGTCAGTGATGAGGAACTGATGAAAAAGTATTCGCAAAACGGCGAAAACGTGTCAATGGTGATCCATACCGACCCCGGCATGGCATTCGGCACGGGGAAACATGAGACCACCCGTCTTTGTATCAGAGCCATCAGGAAGGAACTGGAGGAAAGGACATCAAAGGATCCGGCCCATGCCCCTAAGCTTCTCGATCTGGGGACCGGTTCCGGGATCCTGTCTTTGCTGGCGTTTAAATTCGGTGCGGGCAGTATCATGGCTACAGACCTTGACGTGGCGGCCATAGACGCCTGCGAGGACAATTTTGCCAGGAATGATCTGACTGAGCAGGATTTCTCCCTGATAATAGGAAACATAATCGATGACAAGTCTGTTCAGGATATGGTGGGCTATGGCTGTTATGATGTGGTGGTGGCGAATATCCTGGCGGATATCCTGATCCCCATGACTCCCATGGCGGTGGCTGCCCTTAAAAAGGGCGGTACATTCATTACCTCCGGCATAATCGAGGGCCGTGAAGGCGATGTGATGGAGGCCATGAAGGCTGCCGGTCTTTCGGACATAAAATGTGAGGCTGACGGCGAGTGGAGATGCGTCACGGGGAGACTTTTGTAATGCACCGATTTTTTGCGGACAGCGATTCCATAAATGAAGAAGAGCATCTTTTAAGACTTACCGGTCCTGATGTGAACCATATCAAAAACGTGCTCCGGATGAAGACAGGGGATGAACTTCTGGTGTGTCTCAGGGATGCGAAGCCTGTGGCGGCTCCCGGCGATGCCCCGACAGCTGGTGACCGTAATGAAGGGCTTGCCCCGGGAAATGATTATAACTGCGTTATCGAAGAGATGACTTCTGATGAGGTTATCTGCAGGATCAGGTTTGTCAAGCGCTCCGACAGCGAGCTTTCGTCAAAGGTATATCTGTTTCAGGGACTGCCCAAGGGCGATAAGCTGGAACTGGTGATACAGAAATGTGTGGAACTGGGCGTATTTGAAGTCATACCCGTGAGCTGCTTAAGGTCCGTAGTAAAGCTGGATGATAAAAAAGCGGAAAAGAAGAGGGAGAGATGGCAGCAGATCGCAAAAGGGGCGGCCGAGCAGTCCCACCGCTGTCTGATACCGGAAGTGAAGGCTCCCATGAGTATGTCTGAGGCGCTTGAATATGCTAAGGACAGGTGCAGTGTAAAGCTTATACCCTATGAGCTTTGCAACGATGATATAAAGGATACCAGAAGAATCCTTGAGGATCTGAAGGCCGGGGAACCGGTGGCTTTCTTCATAGGCCCCGAGGGTGGCTTTGATGAAAAGGAAATAGAGCAGTGCGTAGCAGCGGGTTTTATTCCCATCACTCTGGGCAGGCGTATCCTGCGCACGGAAACCGCTCCCATTACCATCATGTCGTGGCTGTCCCTTTATCTTTAGATCAAAAGGACGGATCACCTTCTTTTAAAACGTCTGAGCATCGGCAGGAGTTCTTTCAGGACTGCTGCCGTTTTTTCTGCTTCCTCTTTGGTGTTTGTTTCGCAGAATGAAAATCTGACGGTGCTTTCCAACAGGTCTTTTTCAAGGCCGATGGATAAGAGGGTGGCGCTGTGGGCGCGCTTATGGGAGGAGCAGGCAGAGCCGGCCGAGATGTATATGTCCCGCTCTTCCAGGGCATGGAGCAGCACTTCGGCCCTGACACCTGAGACCGAGAGGGAAACGATATGGGGAGCAAAATTCTTTACGGTATTGTCTGAAGCATTTTGAAAATTGCCCGGGCCGTTTACCTTAAGTCCTTCGATATCCTTTATCTGCTCGATAAAGCAGCGCCTCAGTTCATAAAGATACTCTGAGTTTTCCCTTATATTTTTATCCAGGATCCGGGCTGCGACAGCCATGGCCGCTATCCCCGGTACGTTTTCCGTGCCGGAGCGCATGCCGCTTTGCTGTCCGCCGCCTAAGATGATGGGATTTATGCGGATGTTTTTGTTTACGTAGAGGACGCCTGTTCCCTTGGGTGCGTGGATCTTGTGCCCCGATACGCTGATCATGTCTATCCCGGAAGTCTTCGGGAGCAGAGACAGCTTGCCGAAACCCTGAATGTCGTCCACATGAAAGAGACAGCCGGGATTTTTTTCCTTGATGATCCGTGCCGCTTCCTCCACCGGCTGGATAGAACCGATCTCATTGTTTACATGCATGATGGAAACCAGGATGGTATCGTCCCTGAGTGCGCCGGAAAGTTCATCGAGGGAGATGATCCCGTTTTCATCGGTGTCCAGGTATGTGACCTCAAAGCCTTCTTTTTCAAGATGTTTAAAGGGCTCCAGCACTGCGGGATGCTCTATCTTTGTGGTGATGAGATGGTTGCCCTTTCTTTTCTGGGCCGAAGCACCGCCTATGATGGCGAGATTGTCAGCTTCCGTACCGCCTGAAGTAAAGTATATTTCCTCCCTGTCGCAGTGCCAGATCTGCGCAAATATGCCGGCAGCCTCCCGTATCTCCTTTTCGGCCTCAAAGCCGAAGGAGTGCATGGAGCTGGGGTTCCCGTATTCGCTTTTCATAAGGGTGAGGGCTTTATCTGCCGCTTCGTCCATCACCATGGTGGTGGCGGAATTGTCGAGATATATCATTTTTTATGTTCCTTTTTCATATAAAGTTTTGCCCCTTACATGGATCCTGCAGGGACAATGTACCCATTATACAGGAAATCATCCGATACTGCAAAGCTCTTTGAAGCCACGGAACTATTTTACAAAAAGCGCATTTTTGATATAATACAACAGATGCGGTTTTAGGTTGTTGATCCGTATTTTGGACAGATACGGATAGAAAGAGAAACTGTTACAAGATGGAAACGAATTCATTTTTGATCAAATATGCCGAGATCGGCGTAAAAGGAAAGAACAGGTACAAGTTTGAGGATGCGCTGGTAAAGCGTATCAGACAGGTGCTCTACAGGATCACCGGCAATTTCGAAGTGTATAAATCCCAGGGCAGGATCATGGTGGATGCCTCGGATTTCGATCATGACGAGGCTGTGGCGGCCCTTAAAAAAGTGTTCGGCATAGTGGGGATCTGTCCGGTAAGGGTGTTCAAGGTCAGTGATTACGACACTCTTAAGTCGGATGTGGTCTCTTATATGAAGGAAAAATATGAGGGTAAGAGCTTTACCTTTAAGGTGAAGACCCGCAGGATCGATAAGAATTTCCCCCGTACCTCCCCGGCCATAAACATGGATCTGGGAGAACTGATACTTGAGGCCCTTCCCACTCTTTCCGTGGATGTTCACGAGCCTCAGGTGGAGATCTTTGTTGAGATAAGGGATAAGGTCTATGTATATTCCGAGATAATACCGGGGCCCGGCGGCATGCCCTCGGGTACTGCGGGCAAGGCCATGCTCCTTTTGTCGGGGGGTATAGATTCGCCGGTTGCGGGATATATGATAGGAAAGAGGGGCGTGGACCTGGAGGCAGTATATTTTCACGCACCGCCCTACACCTCC